>DATNHH010000167.1:0-9838 GCA_035605055.1 Nitrososphaerales archaeon | reverse complement strand
CGGAAGGCAACCTGAACCATTTCATTACCTGTTCAAGTTCATCGGGGGTGGTAGTGAGAAAAAACAAAGATGTCGAGGAAATCACAGCAAACAATCGAATTCCGAAAACTACAGCATCGTGAGGGGATCCTGGCTTGATATAATAATTCAATCCGAATGCTGCTAATGAAATTGCAGCCGTGAAAATCATGGACCTTGCAAATCTGTGGAATATTTTAGCTCCATAGACAATCGTGAGAATTATTGCGATCAACAATAGCAACAGAATAATGCTGTGACTTAGAAGAGAAACAGTGAAGATGCTCAGGGTAATCGATAGCCTGACCCGAGGATCCAATCGATGATAGAACGTGTTTCCCCTGACGAAAAGGAACCCGGACGCTATCCACTGCATTTTTCTTCGTCCAGAAAATCAATTTAGAATCCGTCGCTCGGCCTCTTCTGTGTTAATTGGATATGGTTTCGGCCATTCCATTTTCTTGGAAAAGTCAACAAGCTGCGGTGAGATAATACTGGATTTTTTCATCATAATCTCATCTGATAGAACGTCCTGAGACAATCCATCTGCGACAATCTCTCCGCCTGACATTAGAATTGTTCTTGGCTGGAGCGGCCAGACAAATTCCACGTCGTGAGTAACAAGAATGACATTCTTCTTTTGGCTGAGCAAAAGTCTAATGATCTGATCGAGCTTCTCTTTTTGTTCTGAATCTTGGCCAACGGTGGGTTCGTCCAAAATTAAGATCTCGGGATCCCAAGAAAGGACCAGAGCGATGCATAGTCGTTTTTTTTCGCCACCACTCAATTCCATTGGCGAACGTTCCGCATACTCTCTCAGTGAAAAGGTATCAAGTGCCCATTCACTTCTTTTTTTCAGAAGTTCATCCGAATAGCCGAAATTCTTCAGGGCAAATTCAATTTCTTTAGTTACACTTTGTGCAAATAATTGGTTGTTCGGATTTTGAAACACGATTCCAACCTTCCGAGACAAAATAGCAGGTGTGCTAAACTTAGTGTCTTGACCAAAAACTCTCACTATCCCACGCGTCGGCTTTAAGAGCCCGTTGATGTGTCTAATTAGCGTGCTTTTCCCCGCACCGTTGGCACCGAGTATTGCAACCAACTCTGACTGCGCGATATTGAAGTTAACCTTTCGAAGCGCGATAGTTCCATTTGGATGGCTATAGTCGACGTCTTCGAACGAGATAATTGATTGGACTGTATTAGATGAGGATTTGATTGACTCCATTCCTAATCCCTTTGTTTCGATATTTCTTCACCCTTGTGCTCAGGATAATCTGACAAGCTATTTCGAAACTAACTTTGTTCTTAGTTCTAATGAATCTAGAGGTAGGTCATTTCCCTTAATCCCCAGCCTTTTCGCTAGTTTTACTATCGTCGGCTCAGTGACACCAAAATGAGAAATTTCAGTTTCAGATAGAACATCTCTGGTCTTGCCTTCGAATACAACGGCACCGTCTTCCACAACAATAATTCTATCACAGATTTTCGATACTAGATCCAGCCGATGTTCCACAATTAACACCGTCATGCCAAGTTCGTTTCGGATTTTTTCGATTAGTTGAACCAGAGTGCTTGCTGTAAAAGGATCTAATAACGAAGTAGGTTCATCAAGAATTAGAATCTTTGGTTTCATTGCAATGACCCCAGCAATCGCAACCCTCTGTTTCTGGCCATCCGAAAGCTCATGCGGAGCTCTCAACGCGAGATGTCGAATTTGAAGAAGGTCCATAGCCCAGTCTACCCGCTGCCGAATTTCCTCAGTGGGCAAGCCTAGGTTTTCCAATCCAAATCCAATGTCTCTTTCAACAGAAAACATGAAAATTTGATTTTCGGGATTCTGAAAGATGTAGCCGACTCTTACGGAAAGTTCCCTCATGCTAGTTCTTGCAACGGAAAGGCCACTTACCAACACATCGCCTAAATAATCGCCATTGTGTTGGTGTGGAATTAGCCCATTAATTGCGCGAAGAAGCGTACTCTTCCCGGATCCTGAATGGCCTGCAATCAATACGATTTCTTTTTCGGCAATTTGGATGTTTACTTTTTCCAGAACAAAGTTTTCGGATCCAGCGTATCGAAAAGAGAGATTCTTCACAACCACGAGACTAGATTCGTCAGTTTGAGTCGGCTGGTTGCTAACAGTCGAATCATTTTCACTCATACGAAATCAGTTTATCTTGTAAGCTCGGATCATTGCCCGACTGCAGACTCAGACAAAGGATAGGCCAGTTTGAAATGAATCCGTTTAGAAATCGCCTTCACAGTAGCATAACCCAACGGAACCGTATACAAAGCGAGTGAAGCATTAAAAAATGCAATAAGGGGTAGAATTGGTACGACAGCAGAATCAGGAAAGCTAAATCCAAGCGGTGGAGGAAATGGAAGCAAAACGTAGTTAACGATAGACATGACTGCAGTTCGCACCATCATAGCGAGACCTGTAGCGATGGCGATCTCAACCGAAATGGGAAGTTTCATTGCTGAAGAGATCTTCCGACCCAATACAATCGCTACGAGTGTTACTGTTACTGCAATAAGATTGTAAAGAGGACCTGCAGGGAGGCCACCCTGATTTACGAGAATCAATAAGATCGTATTTATCGTTGAAGCGATTACGCTTGCATAAAGGCCGAAAATAAGAAGGCAGGCCACTATCGGAATCTCCCATATCTCATAGATCAAGAAACCAAGATACGGAGCTGGGACTTGGATATGAGCCAAATTCAAGACAAGAGCAAGAGCAGAAAAAAGAGCGATTCCAGTCATCGTTTGAGTTTTCGAACGAGTTCTAACTCGATGGATGTCGTCTGGCATGTCCATTACGGGGAAAAGAGAACAAAATCGAGTAATAAATTTATTGTAATAACTATTTTTGTAGTAATCGTCCCTTCAAGTTTTGAACAAGATGATTTGCAAGAATAGCGGGCTCCATCTTGCCCGATAATGAAGCAGCCGTTGAATGGCCGCCACCAACAAGATTGTAATGGTCAGCGACTTTTTTTATTTCCAATGCCAAATCGATCCCTGTCTCCTTAAAGAATGACTGCGCGCTCCGTGCAGATAGCCTCGCTTCTCCATTGCTTTCTCCAAAGGCTATTCCAACATCTGCGCCCATTTCCACAAACATTCTGGCTACAGCAGCGTGATAACTCGAAATCTCACTTTTGGCAATGAGTCGCCCCGCGGCCTCCTCGTATTGCAATCGTTGAGCCGCTTTCAATCTTCCCAGGATTTCTGATCTGTCTGGCTTATACCGTAGAATTTTCTTAGTGGCTGAAATTTCAGAACCCGCCTTCACCAAGATAAGCGCGGCTTCCAATGTTCTCTCAGTTGCAATCCCCAAGTGCTGGGAATCAAATAACAGTCCAGTCAGCAGGATATTCCCAATTTTCTTTGAGATTAGATGGCTTGGGAAGCCCAGTGCTAAAATTTCGCAAGTTGAAGTAGAATCGCTCCTCACAATCCGGTCGGTCAGAAAACTCCACACGTCGCCCTGAGGGCTCGAGTAGTGGTGGTCAACCAAAATCTTCTTGGCGGAACTTTGAGCAATCGCTTCTGTGAATGGCTCGAGCAGACGAGAATCACCCGTGTCAACAATAATAATCAGGTCCGAATCCAGAATAGCAGTCTCTTCAATTCGGTTTCGAAACGATATGTCCAATGAAGAGGCGACATTGTTGCCTAAATTGCTGGCACCCTGCGGGGCAACTATTACGGATTCTATTAACTTGTCAGGATAGGAATTCTGAAGAAGAAGAACCAGTGCGCCGGCAGCACAAAGGGCATCAGGATCAGCCTGACGATGTGTAAAAACAATCAGATTAAGCGTTTTGGCAGAGACCAAATAGTCGAGCTGTTTCTTGATAGCAGTTTGAACGAATGTTCTGCTTCCTAGCTCTTCATTTGACATGGCATCAGGATTCGCTCCTAGAAACCCGAACTTAGCTGGTCTCGCTCAGCCCGATTGGGCGGTTGGAGTAGCCTTACCCTTTAGAGCGTCTTCTATTTTCGCCTGGAGATCCTTGATGTTTTCTCGAACTCTAACTTCTTGTTTTCCTAAGACAGTTGATCTCGTGTTAGCAAGTTCCTTCCGCTCCTCAAGATCTTTCAAAAGATCATCCTTTTTAGCTCGGACTAGAATGTTCCCGGCACTCTTGTACACAGCGTCGGTGTCTGCCGCTTTTTTGAGCTCTGTTATTGCTCTTTCCAATTCAGAAGACTCTACATCAATCTGCTGTTTTTGAAGCACTATCGCCTGTAAATTTTGCTGTAGCTGTTCAAATCGAACCAATTGCTCTCTCAGCCATGGCGGAACTTCGTTAGATGCGCTCAACTTGTTTCTCTATCGGGAGAATCACGAGCATAATGCTCTATTCAGTCTTTCTGTGAATGATATTACGGTTGCTTGTTTCTAGTCCAGAAATGAAGTCGTACGAATAATCGTTAGAGCAGTTAGAGCTAATCTGAGAATTGTGTTCATACCCGCCCTCAGCGACACCAAATCTAACGCCATAAACTTGAGCAAGATCGTTCTACCATTATTCTTGGATATCAAAGTGAAAGTGAATCTCTTGTTTTTTACAAGTTCAGGGGAGAGGGCTGAAGCTATTGCTTCATTTACTTTTCTTTCTCCAACGATTTCTACCCTTAATGTCGCGAAAAGAACCTTTGAGATTGTTATACGGGGAGAGTTACTCTTTTTGCGAGTTGGCAACCGAAATTCTTAGAAGATCAGATACTGTATGCTTCGCCTGCAACCTTAAATTCGCAGGTCGAGCAAGCCCAAATTCCAGCACTTCTTCTTCTAAATCTAGTCGAACCACATGAAGGGCACCTTCTTGTCCTCTTGAGATTGCCCATGATTCGACCGTAGCGTTTCCGTACGGTCGCGCCATACTTGGCTCCTAGTCCCTTCATGCTACCATGTTCGGAAGATTTAGACATAGGAAGCAGCCTTCTTTATCAAAGAACGCGTTTCTATTCCTTTAAGCTTAGCGGTACTTGCCGCTTGCAAGACTTGTTGAGTAGTAAGACTTCCTGGCATTCCTTTCTGTCCTGCACAAATATTTCCACGGTCGTCTGAAACGAAAGTAATTCTTGACTCCATCAAAGCTTCTTCTTCCGAAGTTGGATCGACCAGCAAGTGATCTCCGATGCGGGCCATCGTTATTGACACTGGAACAGTCTGAATCGGAAGGGGTACAGTCTCATCAGTTTTCGAGGGTAGACCTTTTTCATCAAGTACATATTTCGGAATTTTCGCAGTCATAAGAGAGGAGACCACAGCATACGATGTCGCGTCGAAAAGATTTCCGTCTACATTTAGAATACTCACGTCGACAAATACAGCATAGACGTGCTTTCCCTCGACAAGAACCAATTTTGAAACATCGATCATTCCTGATTCACGAATGCCCCTGTCTGCGACTCTTGCAAGTTCAATTGTACTTTCGTCAGGTGGTCCCGGCTCAGCATAGGGCGAGGCAAGAGGAAGAACTTCTGCACTAACAATAAGCAATCCTTTGTCAGGAGTATCAGGAAACGGTGTTCCGAGATTGACTTTGACGCCTGCTATAAGTTCCGTGTTTCCAAGCTTGACTCTCGCTGATCCTTCAGCCTTTTCGATTACGTTCGTCGTTATCGTCAGTTCTCTCATGTCAGAGAATCCCCGTCCATCGATCCTCATTCCTCTGCCTAGAACCTCATTCATCTGTGCTCTTCTAAGCTGCTCGACAACGAAGATTTTCTTTACAGCCGACATCACATTTCGACCTCCAAAGCCTTATCGTTTTTTCCGAAGTATCTGCCGATCAATGCTTCCCTTTGGAGCTGGTAGACCTTTCTACATCCATCGAGAGCCCATCCAAATGCTTTGTTGAACTCCTCTTCGTTCAATTGACCATCTAGTTGCAATAATGTGACCTGGTTTGTGGAAGGCATGATTGCTATGGGCAAGTCAGCCTGTCCCTCTTTATCCTCAGTATCATCAACATCAAGAACGACTTGACCTGCGACTTTACCCGCAGCACATGCTGATACAAGGTCTTTCATGTTAATTCCTGCATCTGCAAGCGCCACCGAAGCGGCCGAAATCCCAGCACACCTTGAACCACCATCCGATTGGAGTACTTCCACGAAAACATCAATCGCGGTTCTCGGATAGTCTTCTAGCATGAGCGCCGGTTCAAGCGCTTCACGCATTACTTTCGAAATTTCTATTTCTCTTCTAGAAGGCGCCGGATTCTTTCTCTCTTCAGTTGAGAAAGGCGACATGTGATACCTGCATCTAAGAACGCTTCTGTCCGGTAGAGCGCTGTGTTTGGGATGAACCTCTTTGGGCCCGTACACAGCCGCCATTATCTTGTTTTTCCCAAATTGAATGAAGGCTGAACCGTCAGCATTCTTCAAAATTCCTACCTCGATCTTTATTGGCCGAAGTTCGTCAATTTTCCGACCGTCTAGTCGCTCTCCCTGTTCATTAATGAGACGATTACTGTCTCCACCCTGCTTTCCCATACTATTTTTTCACCTAATTTGATTCCTACGTTTCTTCCTTTTAGCTAACTGCGATTATCTGAACCGAAGTAATTACAAACCTTCGACGGACTGGTCGTGATTCTCAATTTCAGAGGTCCCTATTTCCTGTGTCTCTCGCTGCTCTCCGCCAAGTTGCATCTCAGAACTGTCAGAAGTCTGCTCTAACTCACCTTCAGAGGATTCTTGCGATTCATTTGATTGAGGCTCCACTGTAATTCCCAGAAGAGTTTGAACTCTTTCAGTCAAATCCGGAGAATGTGCCTCTTCCTCGACGAGATTAACAGCACGAATCGCCCTAATTGTATCATCAGGACTGCCAACTATGACAACGACACCATTCTGACCGATTAGCATCCTAGATTTAGTACCTGCTTCTATCGTCTTTATCATCGAACCCTTCTTTCCGATAAGCCGGGGGACTTTCGCCGGAGAGATTTTTACTACTTGGCCCCTCGGAATTCTTCCTAACCCCGGACCTGAAATTGAAAGCAAAGGATCTCTCGTCCTGTCAAAAGCTATTACGCGCGACGCTATCATGTCGCCCACCCTTAGCTTGTCCGTTAGAGAATCCTTAGCTGGTGAGTAATCTCTTCCAAAGACTGAAGCGGCAGGTAATATTCCAAAAAAACAGGAATTAATGTCCACCTCCCAAGCGAAAGCGCTGTAATCGATTATCTTACCAACGACTAGATCGTCTATCCTTGGAATATAGGGACCCGAGAGCGCTATAACACGAACAACGTCATGACCAATTTCAGCCATTCCCACCCTCGTCGCAATAAGCTGATCATCGACCCTCATTACATTTAGGTCGGCACGTACATTCCCTCTGGCGACAACCTCGCCTGGAATTACGTATTTTCTCTTTATCTCTGGCACGAGTTTTCACTCTAAATTCTATAGTAGATTAACTTTGACCTAACGAAGTACAGAGGCTTGAGCGGTACCCTTTGACAAAGAACCCAACCGATCAAGAAGAGTTGAATGTACTCCAGCAGGGATCTCTATTATTACAGTAAGACCTCCATCTCCGCCCCATTCTTCTTTCACTATTTCGCCAACCCCCTTCAGGGCTCCAAAAGACTGAGAGGCGTACTGCGCGGGAACCTTGATCAGCATCTTGATTCTCTCAGACTTCAAAGGAAGAATTCCTCTCAGCTGATCTATCACATTTTTCGTCTGCTCTCCGACATCTTTGAATGGATCTATTGTGATTCTAACTTCGGCCATCGCTTGCTCGATCCGTAACGGAGGATGTGGTAAACCAGACCTTGGATCGACGTAATTCCTTGAAATAGCAACTACTATCTGTTTTCGCTTCTCTTCGACCAATCGCCTTCTCTGATCAGTGGTCAAGTTAAGATCCCCTTTACGCAAAATAACTTCTGCGATCTGGAGGAAATTGGTGGTCTTGAAAATCTTGGCTAGTTTCTCTGCAGGAACTCTCAATCCCTTGTTGGCGTCTGAATAAACTTCATCAACGGCAACTATCTGCGAAACCTCCACATTCCTGCCGAATTTGAAGTCAAGCGCAGGATCCGGATGTACAAGAATTTCAAAGTGCTCTCCACCGGTCGAAAGCCTAACTATGCTAAATTTTGAAGACAAGACAGTTCAGTTCTCGGTCTGATTAGTTAATGCTCGAATACAGCTTCGTAAAAACCTTAGCCCAAAGGCCTCCTCGGGCCAGAAGCTGGTTAGTACATTTTTCTCGAATTCTCGCGCTTAAGGTGAAGATGGTTGCTTAGATGACTTTTGCTTCGCTTTGTCAGCGTAGCCATCGATTTCAGACTCGGTGAGACGCCTCATTTGCTTTGTTTCAACTGGAACAACGGCCATCTTAATGTGCCTAGTCCCGACTTTATCCTCGCTAACTAAGTAAATCGATTCGACAGCGAGAGTTAAGGCATCATCCACCGAAATGTCTTCTCGGTATCTCTGTTCGAGATATTCACCAACCTGATCCGCACCTGCTCCAATCGCAATAGCATAATAACCGACGTACGTCCCGCTAGGATCGGTCAGAAACAATTGAGGTCCATTAGAGTCGACTCCTGCGATGATCAAGGATACCCCAAAAGGTCGGACTCCGGCATACTGAGTGTATTGTTGACATTGATCGGAAAGACGCTTCGCAACAGACTCAACATCAACAGGCTCGTCGTAAACTAGTTTGTTACTCTGAGCAACGATTCTAGCTTGATCGACTTGAACCCTCGCATCTGGAATGTATCCGGCTGCTGCAACTCCCAAATGATCGTCCACTTGGAAGATCTTTTGTGTCTCACCGGGGGTCTGGAGCTTTCTAGGTCTTTCTTCTACCGCTAGAATAACACCGTATTTTGTCCTAACACCGACAGCTAATGTGCCCCGGCGAACCGTTTCAATAGCATATTCAACTTGATATAAACGACCATCGGGAGAAAAGACAGTGATGGCCCGGTCATAACCTGCAGCAGCGGGAAACATATTCGAAAACCTAAATCACATCGTCTTAACCGGGAATTTAAACCTTACAGACGATCGAGAAAGATCAATGGAAGAAAATAAAACTCTTTTCTTGAAATCTCATTGTAGCGAGGCGAGAAAACAATTTCCAATGGAGAAATCTTTTCTGAGCTGGTCCTATTTCGAGGTCATCAGAATGTGCTCGGCAATCATCGAAATACACTGGAGATCACAAAAGATTCTGAGATTTCTCAGCGCGCCGATTGTATTGTTGGAGTTGGAGCCAACAAGGCGTGTGTTGATCTTCACGGCAAGTTAGTCGAACATATCAGATCTCGAGGTCGGTTAAGGTTCGCTATTGCAGTGAGGCATATCAATTTTGTTTTCTATGGCTCGGGTAATCCAGAGCTCCAATTAACTGATCCAACAGAGATGGTATTTCGAAAGTCCGATTTCGTAAGTTCTAGGACGGTCGCTTTGCGGTGTGATGCTGCAGCTATTGATCTGCCGCGTGAGATGATTAGGCTTCTTCAGAACCCAAATACGATCGGTTCCTTGCAGATTGAAGCGTTGCAGGAGTGGGCTTCTACGAATGAAGTCCCCCAAATAGAGTTCAGTTGATTTAGCCAAGACTACAATGTTGATAATTATTGATTCTTCCTAAGATAGATATCTCTACCATGAATCTTAGTCCCTACTCGACATTGGATTCAGGACAGGTGTTCAGATGGAGGAATTTGGATAAATCCCTAGATCAGTGGATTGGCGTAGTTGGAGGCAGTCTGATCAAAGTTTCAAGACAGTCTGCAACTCTTCTGGGAGGCGTCAG
>DATNHH010000166.1:0-3703 GCA_035605055.1 Nitrososphaerales archaeon | reverse complement strand
GATACTCACCCATTCCTCCTCCACCAAACATACTTTCTCTACCAATTCAGTGGAGGCAGAAGAAAGACCTAAATCCAAGCTTTTTCTATGCTTTCGTGTTCGGCCTGGATGGTGAGCTGGATCCGATCGTTTCATCAGTTGTCTATGCGATCAAGCTCAACAACGGAGGAACTATCGAACAGGATGGGTGGAGATTCACCGTGAGCAAAGACGGTAAATTTCTCCAAAGAAGCAGGCATGCACAAGTCAAAGTGCTGAACAAATAGTCTTAGGATACAGAGATGGCCATTCTTAAGAGAATTCATGAGTCGTTCAATTTTCGTGACGGATGCCGAAAACTAGGGGAAGAAAAAGAAAATTCCCTCTGCAAAAAGCAAGTGTGCAGAGGATGTAAATTCATTCCTACCGGAAGAAGAATACCCCTGACGATCCCGACCTAGGGATGAACGCATGTTGTCAAACTAGGCGACGGGTGCTTTCGCAAAGTCTCTCTAACACGAATCACTTTGCGAAGGTTGGCCTTTTCTACACTGTAGTAGGCCGAAACTGATTTCCTGTGAAGCTGCTCGGCTAACCTCGTCGTTTCGATGAGGGTGTCTGGTAGCGGAGGAACAGTCGGGCTCTCGGTAAATCAAATCTTTGAACAGTGAGAGCTTAATGGGGTTTTGCCAGCAAGCAGACGAAAGAGGTTTATTTCTTACAATTCATCGGGTTCCTAAACGTTCGTAACCAGATGTGAACAGATGAAGAGTCACACAGGGAGTTCAACTGGTAAGCTTTGTAAGTTACAAACTTTGTAAGGAACGGGTAATCCTGAGCCACTCCGCACAGGTTATGATGTTAGCATAAGTAAACATTTTTTTGTTAACAATTCGGGCCCTTAACGCATGATTAACCCTTTCAGGCCCGGGAACGGAATCGAACCCAAATATCTGGCAGGCCGCCAGGAGTACATTGAGTCCTTCGAGAAGTCATTAAAGTCGTACGAGAGTGGCCTGCCGCGAAACGCCGTATTATCTGGATTGAGGGGAACCGGAAAGACGGTTCTGCTCAAACATTTCAAGATAGTCGCTGAGGCAAGGGGGTGGATCACGGTGGAGCGCGAGTTTGGTGAGCGGTTCTCTGACGAGAGCGCGTTTGCCGAAGCAGTGGCAAACGACGTTGTGTCGAAGGCTTCCGAGATTTCTCTTGCTAAGAAAATCAAAGAGTCTGGCAGGAGAATATTCAATTTCGCAAAACCGGCGGAACTAGGCGGATATGGTGTTACGTACAAACCATACTATAAGACAAAGAAGCAGTTGCTTGACGATTATCTCAAAGATTTGTTTATGAAAAATTGGAATGTCTTCGAGAAATCTGGTCATAAAGGAGTAGTATTTCTTTACGACGAATTTCACACTGTTAGGGACAGAAAGGATACCAAATCATTTCCTCTTGGTAGCCTTCTGGGTGCGCTGTCTAACGCGCAAAGGAATGGATGCAATTATTACCTCTGCTTGAGCGGCCTACCGATAGTCAAATCAAACCTGAAGCAAGCGAAGACCTACACGGAGAGGATGTTTGATTTTAGAGAGGTCGGCAATCTCTCAAGTGAACAGGCGAGAGAGGCGGTTTCAAACACACTTGGCGGTTCCGGTCACGAATTCGAGGCTCCCCTAATAGAAAGAATCGTCAGCGAAACAAGAGGTTATCCGTACTTCCTTCAATTCTACGGTTACTTCGCGATAGAAAGCATCACCAAGAGAAAAGTGAGTCTGAAGGACTTCCTGTCAATGAGATCGAGACTAATCCGCGAACTTGATGCAAGTTTTTTTGAGGGAAGATTCAATGCTGCCTCATCCAAGGAGAAAGCTGTCTTGGAGGCTATCGCAAAAATCGGAGAGATGAACGTTGAGACTAATCAGATAATAAGAACATCCAAAATCGAACATGGAACACTGATGCAGCTTTTGATTAGATTGGTTGAGAAGGGTTTGCTCTACCGATCCAGCAGAGGAAAGTACAGCTTCACTCTCCCCTTATTCCGCGACTACCTCCTTAGGCACTAAGAACACATATGTTAACAAACTAACATTAACATTTGTTAACATAAAGTCTACTCTGTACGGCATTCCGAACAGATACTAGGGCAGAAGCTCTGTAGGTGCCATGCGACAGATTTTGAACATATCCGATGGCAGTTAACAACGCAAATATTTCTTCCCATTACTACACAGAAGCTATGGTGAGTTATTCATAGCCCTCCTCCTTAGGATGCTTAAATGTCCGCATGTCCACCGATGTCCCGATGTCCTCAATGCCGGATTTTTATAAATAACCATGGACACCTACTCAATTTGTAATGAATGCAGAACATGACGCTTTGGTTAATTCAGTTGCGAACGAGCTGGCGAAAAGTGGGCTGTTTACGATTGTTTTATCTGGATCGAGATTAGTTCCAGATGCTCTTACTATTGATTTCAAGAACAAATCCATATCTTTTGTCGAGGTAGAAACTGACACAATACATTCAAGAACAAAGCACAAATATAATATCAAATCGGCGCTGTTTCCAGTTCCCTCGACTGAACTACTAATCGTTTCAAAAAATATATTCAAGAAAAAGCCAATTCAGCAACAATACACACGAGCACATTACGAATTGGCCATGAGTTTTCTTAAGGAAGGATATTCGATCCGTTCAGCAGCTAAAGCTCCATTGGTATCAAAATCAGTAGTGGCGAAATAGCAGAAGGGTGAGGGCATACCAGCCCGAGGGTAGATGATCACGATCGGCTGACAAAAAGTGGTCAAGGACAAACATGGATGGGGACAATGATTTTTCTTTGCCAGCGAGTTGAGAGTAAGGGTCAAAAGTATTCAATCCATGATGCCTATTTGGACTCAATAGATTTGGAAAAGCCGAAGACATCGCATTTGTGAAAAGTTCCCTGCCGAAAGAATCGTCCCGGATCACATGAAGATATGCAGTTTGCGAAGTTGGCAAGAAATATCAACTTTAGCACACGCACCGAGATCATTTGCCAAACAAAATGCCGCTCAGTCCATCTGTAGAGCGAGATGAAGAATCGTCATACCTCAGCCAATTCAGAAACGCTTTCAGTTGAGGATTCTATTTAGGCACACCATCTCTCTTTGATCTGCGTGAAGAGTTCCATAGCTCCTGCTCATATTGATTTTCTGCTAGTCGAATGGAAAAATCATATAATCGTGTAGCACTCTAAAGCAAACGATTTACAAAGCAACTGCTTTAATTGTAAATCGTTTCCTTCCGATAGTTTCGGTCGTGTCCGCTCGAGTCTGGACTTTCCGAGCGACTAACTTTGCTACAAGTGCTCGCTGTTAAATTGTCTTCACAACTTTGGCCACTTGTGCTAAAAGAAGCCGTCGCCACAGTCCCTCAGTGGGCGAAAAGCATCCTCGAGCTCAAGAAAGAAGCCGAGAAAAGGGCCAGGTCGGCCGCCTACCTCAAGCTCTCTGAGTCTGACGAGGGACATCCAAGGATTAAGCTAAGCGAGAAGAAGAGGAGGCGGGAACCCCTCCGACCTCGTTTGAGATCTTCTTCATCGAAATCTCGGATAAGACTTCGAGCATGACTTTCCTGACTCTTTCATCTTTCATTACCTGATCCAGAGAAGTTTCCGCTTCTACCTTCATCTCCTCAGCCTCGAAGGCCTCCCTTGCGGCCCCCGAGTCGAGAGGA
>DATNHH010000165.1:0-3461 GCA_035605055.1 Nitrososphaerales archaeon | reverse complement strand
ACATGATGGCCGGCCTCGAAAAAGCTTACGATGATCGTGAGCGACTGATCGATGTTATCTTAGAGCGAGGCTCAGGATATGAAACAAAAAAAGCGCTTCGGATGATTCCAACGCCTACTCTTGAGAGTTGGGCAAAGGAACTTTCGTCTGCATAAAATATGCGAGGAGTTTCTCCTATGAAAATGCGATCTAGATTAATCGCAATTAAGAACGTGAGACGTTTCTCTGGTTTGAAGATCGCGCCGTTCTCGCGGCTTGACCAATCCTTCAAGAAGAGATTCGTTTCGGGCTGCTTCTCTAGCTCCAACGATCCCATTG
This sequence comes from Nitrososphaerales archaeon, assembly GCA_035605055.1. Classification (GTDB taxonomy): domain Archaea; phylum Thermoproteota; class Nitrososphaeria; order Nitrososphaerales; family CADDZS01; genus DATLTL01. Next base: position 3,143 of record DATNHH010000165.1, on the reverse strand, counting down.
GGGACCAAGAATCACGAAAAGGAAAGGTCCAACCATCCATAAATACAGGTCAACTTAATTTTAGAAAATTCTACTTTCTATTGGTCCCTTATGAGATGATTTTCGGTTTTTCGGAGAGTGTCGATTTGGAAGTCAAAGATCGCTTTCATTTCCGGGAATATATTCACATCTTTTAGCTCAATAAGGGCAGGTGCTCCCCACGCACCCTCCGGAATATTCTGAATCAGCTACAACGTGTTTGTTTCCGTGTTGCTTCTCTAGCGAACCAATTGTAAGTACCTGTTGAGACTTGCTCCCGTATCTATAGACTGTGATTCCTTTGCACCTCAATCGCCAAGCCAGCAAGTAAGAATGCCTAACATCTTCGAGGCTAGCGTCCTGGGGTAGATTAATGGTCTTTGATACCGCGTTGTCAATATTTTTTTGAAACGCTGCTTGAATTCGGACATGCCACTCAGGAGAAATATCTAGGGCCGTCCTGAAAACATTCTTCACGCTGGAGGGAACTTCAGAGCCCTGAACCGAGCCAGTTTCGGCTATCTTGAACAATAGATCCGATGAAAAGAAACCCTTTTTGATTGCAAGCTCTTCGAAGATCTTATTGACTTCCAGGAGCTTTGTTCCGTCCATAACGTCCCTAACGAAAGATACAGCGAATAGAGGTTCGATTCCTGATGAACACCCAGCAATGATGCTTATCGTTCCAGTTGGTGCTATCGTTGTGGTTGTCGCATTCCTCATCGTCTTGTAACCTAGTCCGTACCAAATGCTTTTTTTGAAATTTGGAAATGATCCTCTTGACTCGGCGAGTTTCTGGGAAGCCTTGTGAGAATTCTCTTGAATGAATTTCATTAGTTTATGCGCAATCAAGAGCGCCTCTTCAGAATCGTACCTTACGCTAAGCATGATCAACATTTCTGCAAAACCCATAACGCCTAAACCAATTTTTCTATTCGCGAGCGTAATCCTTGCGACCCGATTGAGAGGATACCTGTTTGCATCAATTACGTTGTCCAAGAAGTGGATCGAATCGCGGACGACCTTTCGAAGTTTTTCCCAATCTAATTCTTCATTTTTCACGAATCTCGTGAGGTTGATACTCCCCAAGTTGCAGGATTCATAAGGCAACAAAGGCTGCTCCCCACATGGATTGGTTGCTTCTATTGGCCCGACTCCAGGAGTTGGATTCGCTCGATTTATCGTGTCAATGAATACCAGACCCGGATCGCCAGTCTCCCAAGCATTTGAAACAATCATTTCAAATATTTCCGAAGCTGATACATTTGCGACAGCCTTGGTGTTCCTTGGATTAACAAGATCGATTTTTTTCCCGGTCAGAGCCGCCTTCATGAACTTGTCATCGACGGCTACGGATACGTTGAAGTTTTGGAGAAATCCTGGTTTTGATTTCGCAGTTATGAACTCCATTATGTCCGGATGATAGACTGATAGGATCCCCATGTTTGCCCCGCGTCTTCTACCCCCTTGCTTGATCTCTTCTGTAGTTGCATCGAATATCTTCATGAAGGAAACTGGTCCCGATGCCACTCCCCCAGATGTTTTCACGTAGTCTCCACGTGGTCTCACTCGGCTGAATGAGTAACCAGTTCCACCGCCGCTCTGATGGATTAGAGCGGTTGCTTTGACCGCGTCGAATATGCTTGAGAGATTATCGTCAATAGGAATCACAAAACAAGCGGATAGCTGCCCCAGGCGAGTGCCCGCATTCATTAGCGTGGGTGAGTTCGGTAGAAATTCTTGTTTTGTCATCATGTTATAGAATAGTTGCTCAGTTTCCTGAACATCAGCCGATGAATCGTATCTCTTGTCAACCTTCGCAATCGAACGAGCGACCCGCCTGAACAACTGATTGGGGGTCTCAACGACATTGCCGTTTTCATCCTTCTTGAGATAACGCCGCTCTAACACTTTGATGGCGTTCAGTTCTAGCTTAAGGTCGTCTACAACGCCAACAAGCTTTTTGGAGTCTCGAATGTGCGCATGTTCATTTCTGTAAAGTATGTACGCTTTTGCGGCGCGACCAAATCCATTCTTGATCAAGCAATTCTCAACTATATCTTGAATATCTTCGACCGATGGAGTCCCCCTCAGATACTTTGCGTTGAGGTCAGAAACAACTTGATCAGTCAGACTTTCAACTGTGGACTCAGAGTATTGATTCAGTGATCGGAAGGCTTTGGTTAGGGCGTTTGTAATTCTATCTTTATTGAAAGCTTGAATACTGCCGTCCCTTTTCTTTATCCTGGAAATCAACTAATATTCGCCCAATTTTCCCTCATCGTCAAATGCCGAGAATGAGCGAGAATCATTCGAAGATTGTTTGATATTCGGCTCTTGCAGCCGCGGCAAACATCGGCTCTTTTCTGGCCTTCGCACCCAAGAACTTTGCGAAGTCTGTGGTGGTGAGCATTCCGACAATCCGCGAGTGGTCTCTAACTGGGAGCCTCCTGATTCCGTTCTTTATCATCAGCTTCGCGGCATCGGAAACCGGAGCCCGAGGTGAGATAGCAATTACTGGCGTAGTCATAATCTGCGAGACTTGGGTCTTTTTGAATGATTTTCCTTCAGCGACAACTCTTTGAACGAGGTCTCTCTCAGTGACTATGCCGACTAGAATACCACGATTTATCACAACTAGACATCCACTGTGAACCTCTTTCATTTTCTCGGCTGCATTCTTGACAGTTGATTCAGGACGAATGGAATGTATTACATTCTTCGTCATCAGGTCCGATACACTAACCATTACTCCAAGACACTCTCCCGTAAAAATAGACAGGAAGTTGAATAAAGGTGAGCTAGACGATCACCAACAATGAGAATGCAATTTCCCTCGCAAGACTTTCTTGCGGAAGAACATCCCAAGCATGATTGACTCTCATAAAACTGGTTTAGTTCAACCAATTCTCTCTGCAAATTCGTGCAACAAGCATCATCTCTGTGAATAATACAACAAAGAATCATAAAATATGATGTTATCTTGGCTTACATCTACTGTTTTTCAATCTTGATAATCGTCTACCGGACTTAAATTCGCGGCCTATCATCACCAATCCTAGGAAAAGAGAGATTATCGAAGATGGCCAAAGTGAGCGATGTCGGTAAAAGTGAGAAAATCCTTG
>DATNHH010000164.1:0-6450 GCA_035605055.1 Nitrososphaerales archaeon | reverse complement strand
CCTCCCATTACTGAAAATTCGTCCAAACCAAGCGGAACTTTAGTTTGAGAAGTGAGTGTGCTGGCGGGGTGGTGGCCTATGAAGAATGCCATTTCTGTTGGCTTTCCTTTGGATTCGAACTTTCTGATCACGTGCATCGCCTTTGAATAATCGCCGTATAGAACACCGAATCGGTTTCCTCCCTTGTACATGAGTCGGAAAATTCCGGTGTCAAAGGCTCCTGTGTCGGGATCTTTGAAGACGCTAACTCCAGAAGTTATGTATGGCCCGGCGTCTTTTTCGCAGTGAGTAATATGAGGCAAGAATTTCAGATCTAACTTGTCGCCTTTGATCACGTTTTCTTTGACAGGACCATCCGACACTACCTTTGAAGGTATTCTCTTATCCTCATTTGTCATGTAATCCTTGAGTAAAGTGGACTCTCTCGCACCAAATCCGAGCGCTAAACGGGACTTCGATGCAAACAGGTTAGACACTACAGGCATCTCTGAGTTCTTTACATTCTCAAAATAAACGAGTGGATACCTCCCTTCTTCCTGAAATTTTCGAATCACTCCGCAAAGTTCGAATTTTGGATTGACTTGTTTCTTAATTCTGACAATATCTTCGGGCTGCTTAGATTCAACTTCCTTCAGAAAATAGCGAAGATCCTTCGGCATTGTTTTCGCACGGATTAACCCGTTGGCGCTTAAAGGGTTTAATCATCGAGAGTTGCCGAATGTTAAATCGGTTAACTCACAGCGAGAGCAAGTTAGATTTGAATCCACTTAACCTCATACATAATAATCACTCCCTGAACCCAAGTCATGAATGTTGTTAAGTGACAGGATAGTCCAGCTCCTCGAAGAGCTGGGTGTGCACTACATATTCGGAGTGCCTGGTTCGACTACTGTTTCTCTGATAACATCGATTTCAGGTTCGGATCAAATCAAATTCATCTCTTCACTGAACGAGAATGTTTCCCTTGCGATGGCTGACGGTTATGCGAGAACGAGTGGTAAGATTGGAGTAGTACTTTTGCACACTACACCCGGACTTGCAACTGCTTTGCCGAACCTATACAACGCCTATGTTGACCATGTTCCTCTCTTGATCTTGGTTGGCGATGTGAACTCAAAGTTCCTAATCAAGGAGCCAGGTCTGTCTCTCGATGGAATCGAAAATCTTGCCAAACCACTTAGTGAATGGTCGTACTACGCAAAATCAACTTCGGATGTTCTCATTGCGATAAAAAGAACTGCAGGTATATTCAGCTCTCCGGGAGCAGGCCCATGCTGCATCGTAATACCCGAAGATCTCATGGAAGTGAACCTCTCCGATCGAAATAGATCAAGCTCGAGTTTGCCGACGGAACCGATTATCATGAATCCAGACCTGCAGGAAATTCGTCTCCTCGTTTCTACAATAGACCATGCAAAATGGCCCGTCCTCATTGTCGGAAGAGAGATCAAGAGCGATTCTGCTGTAAAAGCACTCGTTGAATTTTGCAATCTTTTCGCCGTTCCCGTACTCTTGGAGAGTCCCTATCCATCCGCGTACGCGGTAGGTTTCCCGCAGAATGATCCATGCTACATGGGTCTGTTCAGGAGGGAGGCAGAATCATTGAAGCAATCTGATCTGGTAATAGGTTTGGGGGGACAGCTAGTTACCGAAAGAAAGTACTACGAGGAAGATCCTTTCGACTCAACAACGAAAATAATTCACATTAGTTCGGATATTTGGCAGCTTGGGAAAAACGTGAGGACCGATTCTTCGATCGCCGCTGACCCGGAAAAAACGGCGCAGATGCTCTGTGCCATTTCAAAAGAGATCGAACCGAACCGAATTAACTTAGACTCAAGGAGATCTAAAATGGCAATCCTGCAGTTAACGCGGAAAAAAGAGATGGAAAATTTGCTTTCGAAGCGGGGGGAATATAACGGGATAAAACCGTGGAGGCTAATTCACGCGTTGAAAGAGTCGCTCCGGAATGAAAATTACATAATTGTTGATGAGGGAGTAGTTGCTTCGTCTTATCTTTCGGAGCTCTTTGTATTTACAATTCCAGGTTCACTCGTGGGAAGGAGTGCGGGTTGCTTGGGGTGGGGAGTGGGAGCTGCAATTGGGGCGAAACTGGCTTGTCCCGAAAAGAAGGTGATAGCTTTTGTTGGAGACGGCGCACTGATGTTTAGTCCTCAAGGGATATGGTCAGCGGCACACTATAAGATACCTATCTTGATCATTGTCTGTAACAATTCCGGATATTCCTCGGTTGGCCTTTCTCTTGACAGCTATTCGCGAAGAACAAATAAGAAAGTGAATAACAACGGAATCGTGATAGAAGAGCCAAGACTAGAAATCTCAAAATTGGGTCAGTCCCTGGGGGCAGACTCTGTCTCGATTAATTCGGAAAAGGAGCTCTTGCCGGCAATTAAGAAAGCTATTTCCTCGAAGACTGTATTTCTGTTAGATGTCAAAACCGATCCCAGTGAAAGAGGGTACGAAAACTCGATCGGGAATAATTCCGCGTGGACTTGAAGCCGCCAGTTCATCTAATTACTCGGTTCCGACTCGGCCATCCGGATTTTGATGCCAATTAGGCGATCAATAATCCCATGAAGAGCGAATCTTTCCTGCATAAAAGATGATTTGGTTTCGGACGATCTGAGTCTCGATATAATTGAGTCCAACCTCACGAGGGCCACTCTCATATCCAAAATAGCGTCGTCAACCGATCTCTTATCTGGAGATACTTTCGAAACCTTGCTTCTGGTGTCTCGCCGCTCCGAAGGGCCCGTGCCTTTCTCTACTGCCGGACACATTTGGCGTTTCATTTTTCGTATTTCGGTTATGCTCAGTTTGTCCCTTTCAGCAATCCCGGCCAAAACCGTTCTGTCCTCTTGATTCTTGAGCCAGACAATTTCCTGAGCTTGACTGGTGCTAATTTTCCTGGAATCGACCTTTGCAAGTATGTCGTCAGGCAGTTCTAGAAGAGATATTCGATGCGAGATATATTCCTGACTTTTACCAATTCTCTTCCCCAAATCTGAGACGCCTCCCCAGCCAAACTGAACAACATATAGTTTGTATGCTCTCGCTTCCTCCACTGAAGAAAGAGTATCGCGCTGAACATTTTCGATTATCGAAAATTCATATGCCTCGATATCGGCGAGGTCCCTTACGATGCAGTCGATGTGCCGCTTCATCAACTTGCGGCAGGCTTCGAACCTCCTGTGACCGCAAACAATCTCGAATTTGTCACCCATCGGTCTAACCAGAACCGGTTGAAGCAGCCCGTGAACCCTAATCGAGTCGGCAAGCTCAGAAAGATCTCCCAACTGAATTCTAACTTGTTTTTGAGAAGGGATGACTAGGGATGTCTCTATTGGTTCTATTTGCTGACTGGATTCGAGGTAAGTCCTCAGATGCCTTGACATTGTTGTGCGTGCGGAACGGCGATGAAATATTAGAATCAGATTAGGGTTTCACATGCAACCCATATGTTGGATGGCTCCTCTCCATTCTGGAAAGGGGTTGTTCAAATTTCGTGGCTCGGGAGATTTTTTTGTAGCACTTTCATCCTTTCCGAAAATGTGATCGATTTCGACCAGAGTTCTTCGAAGTAGCTTATGCACCCTTTCACAAGGACACTGTTCCTCGTGGAGAGGATCGTTCTGTCAGGCTCATCATTAGAAATTATTGTTCCTGCAAGGACAAGTTCTGCACCATCAATTACTAGATACCTCAAAGAATTCTCAAGATTCGCGACGTGGTTAAGGTGGACACAGACGGAATAGCTCCTGGCGACTCTGTAATTCAGCGGCTGGATTTCGGTAAGAACTCGTACAGTCACCCCTCTTGACGTGGCAAGTTTTTCGTATTCAGAGAAATCGATGTAGTGCCTTCGAAGAGCGTTAGCGGAAACCACCTTTATGATCTCCGATTTTGCAGATTGTATACTGTCGATAACTCTCGGAATAACCGCGTTTCCCCGCACAAGCCTAAAAGCGGAATCAGGCTCGGCATAATCGCGTTCACCCGAGCTTCTGTCGCTCTTATTCTTCTGATTATCCAGCCACTCGGTCAAGACGTCAGTCTTCGATTCAAGCGCCATTAGTTCATCTCGCCTACCATCAAGCAGAAGCCTGACTGCCCTAGTCGGATCGATGGCATAATGCCGTGATGGATTTCCGACGCTAAGCTCTACCAATCCAAGTTGAGTCAATCGCTTTAGTGCTCGATAAGCGTCCGACCTATGGACGTTCATCTTTCTTGAAATCTCAGTAGTCGACAAACCATCGGACCCCACTAGAACTACAAAGACTTTTGCCTGGAGCGGAGTCAATCCAAATTCCGCTAAGGAAGGAATTATTCCGGTGTCCTCGTCGATCGCCATCTAATCTATAGTTAATTCTAGTTACGTAAAAAAATACCTCAATATGGTCAAATAATACGATCTTTAGCGTTGACTCGCTCTCAGTGACTTCCAGACATTCTCAGGTGACAGAGGTTGAAGAAGTGCGTTTGCCCTCAGCGGAGTAAGTGCGTCCTCCACTGCATTTGAGATTCCATACGGTGGGGTGATGCAACCCCCCTCGGCCGCACCCTTGAACCCTCCCAGTGTTATTGGGGATGGAGTTACCATGTGAATGATTTCAAGGTCGGGAATCTCCATGGCTGTTGGAATCAAATAATCTAGAAAAGTAGAAGACAGAAGTTGTCCCTCTGAATTGTATACCAAGTCCTCAAACATTGCTCCGCCGATCCCGTGGGCTACGCCCCCTTGGATTTGCCCGTCCAAAATCATTGGGTTGATGATGTTCCCACAATCAGAAACGAAAACCTGTTTTTCGACTTTCACCTTTCCAGAGTTGATATCAACCTGCACGATTACTCCGTAAGCGCCTGCTGTTTCCGAAGGATACAAATTCATCCTTCCCTTCTCATCAGGAATATATCGAATGTTGGGAGTTATGTACCGAGCCGTCTCGTCGATTCCGGGTTCTACACCGGACGGAAGCAAATAGATCTTTGTGTAAGCTATTGCAGCAATTTCTGAAATAGAAATTGTCTTGTTCGAATCCTTGATGCTTGTAAGGTGGCCTCCCTCGAGAATAATTTGTCTCTCTTCAACACCGAGTCTCGCAGAAGCGATCTTGATCAATTTTCTCTTCACTTTATCGCAAGCCATCATTACCGATCCAACACCAGCTATTGCAAACCTGGAAGCCCATGCGCCCAAACCATAGGGAGAGATCGACGTATCACCTTCCAATACGCTAACATCCCCTGGATCAACGCCCAGCTCATCCGCGACGATCTGTGAAAGAGCCGTTTCGTGTCCTTGACCTTGAGCCGCTACTCCTGCCATGACGGTGATCTTACCCGAAGGGTCTATCCTAACAGTCGATGAGTCGTATCCAGTATGAAGGGAATCTGGAACAGCGTTGGCAGACGGCTCGATCATGAAGCTAACGGAAATGCCTTTGTAGATTCCTTTGCTCCAGAGATCCCGCTGCTCTTTCTTGAATTTGGTATAGCCAATTGCGTCTGCAGCCTTGCGCAGATTGGACGGGTAATTCCCACTATCGTAAACCGCACCAGTGCAAGTATAATATGGAAACTCGTCCGGAAGGATAAAGTTCTTGATTCTCAATTCAACCGGATCCAACCCTGTTCTCCTAGCCGCAATGTCTAGAATTCTTTCGATAACAAAATTCGCGTCTGCTTTGCCAAATCCTCTTAACGCCCCGAAAGGGGCTTTGTTTGTGTTCGCAACATGCAAGTCAATTTCATAATTCTGGATCTTGTACCCGCTGGGGATGAAAAGGGTAGTTGCTAATACTGAAGCGAGACCCGACTGGGGCATAAACGCTCCAAGGTCAGCTATCATCTTGTCTCGAAGCGCAGTGATGGTTCCATCTTTCTTCAGCCCCAGCTCCACATAGTGAACCTGCTGACGTGAATGGCATCCCGCTTTCAAGTTCTCAGATCTTGATTCGATCCACTTTACAGGACGTCCCGTTTTGTAAGAAAGATAGGCAATCAAAGGTTCCTCTTGGTAAAGGGGAATCTTCTGGCCGAAACCCCCTCCGACGTTGGGAGCGATCACTCGAATTTTGTCTTCAGGAATACCGATGGACTGCGAAATGAGAGTCCGAAGGATGTGCGGGGTCTGGGTGGAAGCGTAATAGGTCATAGTCTTTGAGAAGAGATCGTAGTTTGCAACATAGCCCCTAGTCTCAATGGGGGCGGCAGCATACCGGTGTCGCGTGATTTTTTCTTTGATTACAAAATCTGCTTGCTCAAGGGCATCTTCGACGTCTCCGATTTTGAAATTGTAAGCAATCAACTCATTTGTGCCCCAGCCATCATAGAGCTTAGGAGCTGAAGGTTCCAGAGACCGTTCAGCATCGTTGATAGCCTCTAGCGGTTCATAATCCACAATTATTTTTTCGAGGGCGTCTTCAG
>DATNHH010000163.1:0-4169 GCA_035605055.1 Nitrososphaerales archaeon | reverse complement strand
AGCGAGCTTCTTTGTAGGTGAAAACATCGTCGCATGAGTTGCACTTGTGGCTCATCCTGGGAGCCTCGAAGCGAGAGCCACACGAGTTGCATTCAAAGCTCGTCCCGATCTTTCGATAGTCTACTTCTCCTACCGTATTCTTGCACTTCGGACATATTAGCAGGCTGCCCTTCTGGAACTTTTCCTTTGAACCGATGTACCCGCATCTGACATGTTCGATAATGGATGCTTTGCCGATGTCGAAGGAGGAGCATCTCGGACAGTTGTACTTCGAATAAACTGAGGGGCTCCCGCATGTAGGACAGACAATCACCTTATCCAAAAGCTTTGACTTCAGTATTCCAGCATTCTTGAGTTTCTCGAGGAACTCTTGGATTTCTGCATCAGTCTTCTCAGGGAATACAGCGGATAGTGCAGGATATGAGAGACCCTTGGGGTCTAATCTGGGGGTGATCAGATAGACCCCTTGGTCAACCATTCTCTGGACTATAGACTGTACTTCTTGATTAACTAGCAGTGCATCCTTTTCGGTACCCGCATCTGGCTTCGACATTTGTTTTTCACCCCCCAACCTTATTTTTGGCTTGCTATCTCTTGGTCCTTTCTTGATTCATCAATCCACAATCGTTCTCCTTCAGCCCACTGAAAATATCCCTAGTCCCGGAGCGTTGAACACAATTATCGTGATTATGAGCATGATCAATGAATGTCTCAGCCCTGCCGAGGAAGACCCGTCGACTATTTTGCCTGCTACGATTCCACCGAAGACCGACTCGAAGACTCCCGCGAGAAAGAAGATTGATTCAAAGTAGACCGGAGAAATCTTGCTGAGATTGATGGAAAAGTGACCTCCTCCACTTCCAAAACCGGATTGCCCCTGGGTTGCCACGGGCAGTTTATTCAGGGGTCCAATGAACTGCGCAGTAATTATGAGCGCAATTACCAAGAATATGATCACGGAGATGTAGACCAGCTGCGTGTAAGGCCTCAGCTCCGATTGTTTTTCTTCTGTATATTGTTCAAGACCGTTGAAGAGCACGACACTGGAGTTTAGTACATCATGCATCCTCCCGCCGGATGAGTAGGCTTCAACTATTACAAGTCCGACCTGACGCATGTAGGGGTGCTTCAGCTTCACGCAGGATTCCATGACCGAATCCCTAAAGTCGTAACCGAGAGAGAACTTGGTCATAGCTATACCAATCTCTTGCGAAATTGGACCATAATCGGAGGTTGAAGCCCGGATTAAGGCAGAGGGAAGAATTATGCCCGAGTCTGTGCTCTCCAATATGTCTCTCAGGAAGCGTGGAATGTTCCTTTCAACGGATTTTACGTACCTGTAGTTATTGAAAGACACATACGCAACCGGAATCAGAGCGATAACGACTCCTAGACCAATTATTGTATCAGTAAAGGATGCACTAGCCGTGTGCGGAAGTATCCATGGCTTGTTTAACAATGTCCAAGGGGTCCCGTCTGATCTAGTTCCGTTACCGGAAGGGATAATGTAAGGCAGTTGGGGTCTGTATTTGCCTGCCGTGAATCCAATCGCGATACTCAGGATCATTGTAATCGCGGCTCCAATGTAAGAAGCGTACTTCCAATCACTCTCAAAGTAACGCATCTTCTTCTTTTTGGAGCTCGCAGCGTCCTTGCGCTGTCTTTGCTCTAATTTTGTTTCTGCCATTTGGTGTTACGCCTTTGAAACTACTGAATCGAGAAGCAGAATGAACATAACTGAAAGTACCGGGATTCCGATGAAGACTATCAGATTAATGATGGAAATCGGATCCGGAAGGCCACCTGCCGGTAGCAACCCAAAAATCGCCATCATGACAATGAAGATAATGGGGCCGACGACCACGATCGTGATGTAAAGCTCCGCCATCACAGCTAGGCTGCCGATAGTTTTTCGAAGTTTGTCTCTTTTCTCCTGCAGCAATCGTGCCGATTCAAACATTACGAGATCGTGAATAGATCCGGTCGTCTTGTGAGCGACCGAAATGCTGTCGAGCATCTTCGAGAATTGCTCCGATGGAGAATGCTGCGCAACCTCGGTGAGGGCTGTTTCGGTGTCCAATCCGAAAACTTTGATGTCCCTCAAGAATCGTTTTGCGAGGTCTGCGAGAACTGGATTTGATTCCGATGAGGCGATTCTTTCGAATAGTCGCTCCAGATTCATTCCCGCCGCTGCAAGAACTCCCAGAATTCCGAAGGAGTACGCGAGTTGGTTTTCCAGTCTTGATTTGTAGCTTCGCCTCCTGATCAGCGGATAAGACAACCAGAGGACGAGGGCTATTCCAAAAACTGTTGCCGATAGGATTGCGCTCCCAAGGACTGAGAGGAGGATTTGCGAATGCGGGAAAACCTTGATTTCAACGATGAATGAAATCGCAAAAGCGGGTATCGTTAGAAGAATGCTCAGCAGGAAGCCCGTGGAAATATAGGCTTCGAAAATAAGGGGTATTCCAGATTGCCCGTAACCCTCCTTGAATTCGTTAAAACTAGGAAGGCGGCTTGAAAGCAGATTGTAAGCAGCTCTCTCGAAAGCATTCCTCGACCGGACTGGAATTGCATGCTTGTCCTCTTTTTTCTCTTCCTTTCTGTCAAACCCGCTCCGAAACTTGCCCTTTTTAGGAAACTTTGTCTCCTGGGAGCTCTCTTGCACCTGGATCTGACGATTTTCGTTGATATCTTGCTCGATAACGTTCTTGACATCCCCCCGTCGGAAAAGCCCCGGATTCTTTTTCTTTTCCGAGGGAGCAGAATCTTTGTCCTTTTTCTTAGAGCGAGAAAAAGGGTTTCTAATTTTGATTTTCATTCTGCCAGTCTTCACCTAGACGTGCCATTTCATAGACTTCAGTCGGATTATAGTAGTACAGTCGGATAATGTCAGAGACATCCTTATACGTTCTAACTTTCTTATTAAGCATCCACTCCAGTATTTGTTGTTTCTTCTCCATTTCGGAGTAAACTTCTTCTTCAGGAATGTGTTTTGCATCTGCTATCTGCTTGAATACGTTGCTCTGCCCCTTCATGTCGAAGGTGTCTTTCAGTTCTCCAGTCCACTCGAAAAGACTGTTTAGTTGTGTGCTGTGAGTTTGCTCGTTGAAAGCGATGACCTCACTAACGTTGATCGATCTCCTTGCAAACTTTTCACCGATCTTCACCCTAGACATCATCACGAGTGTACTCATGAGTGGGAGTAGCATGCCCGGGATATCCATCGGCTTTGTCAGCATGCGTTTTACTGCCGTTGAAACGCTATCAGCATGAATAGTGGAAATACCGCCGTGACCTGTCGAGATTGCCTGAAGCAGGGTGTAGGCTTCCTCCCCTCTGATTTCTCCCACGATAATGTAGTCGGGTCTCTGTCTCAGAGCCGATTTTAGCAGGTCATATAGGCCGAGCTCTGCAACACCGGATTGAGTGGACTCCCTTGTGACCATTGGAATCCAGTTCTGGTGAGGTAGCTTGACTTCCCTCAGCTCTTCAATTGTGACGATTTTCATCTCAGGTTTGATGAACATTGCAAGCGCACCGAGAGTTGTGGTCTTGCCAGATGCCGTTGCCCCGACGATTAAGAGCGACTTTAGGTTTTCAATGCAGATCCAGAGATATGCGCCAATCCTCGGAGAGATTGTTCCCCAAAGCATCAGATCGACAATTGTTGGCGGTTCATCTCTGAATTTTCTGATCGTAAATGTTGAACCACGCTTTGAAACCTCGTCCAGTGTCAGATGGATCCTGAAACCCTCCGGAAGACTTCCTTCAAGGATCGGTTGCGCCACTGTTATCTGGCCGCCAGATCTGTAAGCGAGACGGGTGATGAACGAAGCGAGCTCGTCCTTCATCGCAAACTGAACATTACTCGGAATGCTTTCGTAATCCCTGTGCCAGACGTAGATCGGGATTCCCACTCCGTCGCAGGAAATGTCTTCAATCCTCGGATCGCGCATCATGACGTCAATTCTTGAATATCCAAGAAAATCTCGCTTCAGATAATACAGTACCTTGTCCTGAGCGTCCTTTTTGATATCAAGCTTGTAATCCTTGATCAGTCGGGCGGTGTTAAGATCTAGGTACTTCTCGACCTGTTCCTGACCATAAATTCTTGAAAGAGGAGCCTTTACTTCTTCGAGTAGGAGTTTCTTTAGCCGGTCGATCTT
>DATNHH010000162.1:0-9152 GCA_035605055.1 Nitrososphaerales archaeon | reverse complement strand
AGGAACGAATGCCGATCTTACCGTACACGATAAAGGGTAATGACGTCTCGTATTCCGGTCTGTTGTCCGCGTCGAAGGATATTTTTTCAAGAGGAGAATCCAAAGAAGCAGTTTCGTTTGCTGTGCAAGAAACTGCCTTTGCCGTCCTTACCGAAGCAACAGAAAGAGCTCTTGCTTTTACAGACAAATCCGAATTGCTTGTCACCGGAGGAGTTGCTGCGAATCAGAGACTCTCAGAAATGCTGCAAGTCATGTGCGATGATAGAGGAATAAAGCTGGGAGTTATACCAAAACGATATGCGGGAGATTGCGGGTCCCAGATAGCGGCGGCAGGATTCCTGTTCTATGAAAAAGACTATGCAGTACCAATCAAAGACACCTTTATCAGACAATCTTGGAGAATCGATCAAGTCGAACTGCTACGCAATAAGAAAAGGATCGTAGTAGCTCTTGATTAACGAGGTCAACGACTTTACTCCGGTTCTTGGAGCTGAATCAAGAATCGACCTAATTGACTGGCATGGAAAATTTGCTATTAGAAAGAAAAGGATTCCGAAAAGCTATCGAATTGAAACATTGGATAAGCAATTGAGAGAGAGGAGGACAAAGGAAGAGGTAGAAATCCTGCATACTTCCAAACTCGCTGGGGTAGAGTGTCCTCAGATCTTTTTTGCTGATCCGGAATCCAGTGAAATCATAATGGAATATGTACCCGGAATTTTGCTGAAAGACACCATGAACGATAAGCACTTCGAGAAAAGGGAGGTACTCGAGCAACTCGGCCGATATGCTTCAAAACTTCACGCGAAAGGAATCATTCATGGGGACTTGACCACAAAGAACGTAATTCTGGCAAGCGATAGAATGGTTCTCATCGATTTTGGTCTTGCGTTCATCTCGGATAGAATCGAAGACAAGGCAGAAGATCTTCATCTCCTAAAGCAAGTATTGAAGAGCTCGAATTCAATGAGAAAGGCTGTTGATGAGTTTGAAGATGTTATGAAAGGGTACGAAATCGAGTCTGGTGAGAAAATAACTAACATAGTTAGACGGCAAATATCAAAAATTGAGCGAAGGGGCAGGTATGCCCAAGTTGATTGAATTCTTCTTCGCAACAGGAAACGATCACAAGATCGAAGAAGCAAGTGCTGCCGTGGCTCAATACGACATTACGATAAGAAAACTTGAAGACTTTTCAAAGATTGAAATCCAGCACCCCGATCTCGAAGAGATCGCATCAACTGCACTCTCTCTTATTGTTGCAAAAACCAACAGACCGGTTTTCGTTGAAGATTCCGGGCTGTTCGTTCACCAGCTAAACGGCTTTCCCGGACCTTACAGCTCATTTGTTTTCGAGACTCTGGGCGTCGAAGGCATTCTGAAACTCTTGGAAGAGGCAAAAACGAGGAAAGCGGAATTTCGCTCGTCGGTCGCTTTTGGAGTAAATGGAAAGTGGTTTGTGAATTTTTCCTCGGCAACTGAAGGCACAATTCAATTGCAACCAAGAGGAAAAAATGGATTCGGCTTTGATCCTATTTTCGTACCTATGTGGACAACGAAAACTTTTGCGGAGATGGAACTAAAGGAAAAAACCATCTACTCTCATCGAGCAAAAGCGATATCAAAGCTAGCTTTATGGTACCTGAACGAGTCAAAGAAGAACCCTGATCTTAAGCCGAAAGAAGCAATCGTTTGATTTTGGGGATTCTTCTCCTTTTTGTTCAGCGCAATACTTATTTCGGATAATTTCCGGTTTCTGTTGCTCCAACAATTGGCACGAATACATTCGCATCGTAGAGGCAAGTCTCAATCAACTCGTCCCTCCTCAAAACGTCCCCCTAGCTGGGTGAATTACAGTCAGGACGAGATAGTAGCAAACATTGCGAAGTTAGCAAAAGAAGGGTTGGCTCCTAGCCAGATTGGACTGAGATTGAGGGACGATTTCGGTGTTCCTAACACGAAGACCTTCCTCGGAAAATCAATCAGCGAAGCTCTACAAGAGGGGAAGAATCCGCAGACTATTCCGGAAGATCTAGGTAGGCTGGTTGAGCGAGCAGCCAAATTGAAGGACCATCTTGGGAATCACCATGCCGATAGGAAAAACGTGAGATCACTCGAGTTGCTTGAAGCAAAGATACATCGCCTTTCAGGTTATTACAAAGAGCACGAAAAATTGCCAAATTCTTGGAAATATGCAACTGCAGTTGCTCAACTCGCCTAGCAATTTAGATACTAAGAACAAGATAGCCGATGGCAGACGAGCAAGCGCTTCTCGAAAAAGCTCGGCATTTTGAAAATCGGATAATTACGAGTGCAAAAAACAACGAAAACATTCTAATTGCATCGCATCACGATGCAGACGGAATTTGCGCCGCTGCGATTCTTTGCGAGTTCATTCATAAGAACAAGGGACACTGCCAGCTCAGGGCTGTTTCAGAACCAAACTCTCGATTTTTGGATCGATTGGGGTCTTCAAAGTTTGATCTGATTATCTTCGTTGATATATGCTCGGGCCTTTCAAAGGAGATATCCAAAAGGTTCGGAGATAAGTGGCTAATCATAGATCATCACGAGATTCCCCAAAGCGAATTAGATGTCGAAAACGAGCTCAATTCTTGGCAGTTTGGGATCGACGGGAATACTGCCATTAGCTCCTCCGGTCTCTGCTACCTTGTCGCAAAGACGCGGTCAGACCGTCTCTCATTTCTTGCTTTGACCGGCGCCCTCGGAGATCGACAAGATGTCGGGCCTCGTCGAAGCGTGATAGGACTTAACGCGAAGATCCTCGAAGGTGATGGAGAATTCCAAAGCGGGATCGACACAAAAAATGATCTCATGGTCTGGGGAAGAGAAACGAGGCCAGTTCATGAGTCAATTGCAAACACAGTCTCAATTTTCATTCCCGGATTGACCGGCAACAAGGACGCCTGCCTTGCATCGCTTCGTGCTGCGGGGATCGAACTTAGGGCAGGGAACAGATGGAAGACAGCTTCAGAGTTCGGCGAAGACGAAAAGCAGAGATTGCTCGAAGCCATAGTTCCTCATCTTTCTGGAACAACTTACACCGTTGAAGATCTCGTTGGGAGTGTTTACGGATTGAACTCCAGAGACGAATACTCTACTCTTAGGGATGCAAGGGATCTAGCAGTATTGATCAACGCTTGCAGCCGAATGGGAAAACCTAGCATCGGCATTTCAATATGTCTCGGGGATGAGCAGGTTCTGGCGAACGAGTCTGATCAATTAATATCAGATTACAGAGTCGAGATAGTGAAATCTATTCAGAATTTACTTTCAAGCGAAGACAGAATCAATGAGAAGGGAGATTACACTATGATAGTGGGCGACGGAGTGGTCAGCGAAAGGATGACGGGTGCAATCTGCCAGTTTGTCGCATCTCATTCTCGATTTCGAACCAAGGTCGTTTTTGTAAGGACAACAACTTCGGACGGAGATGTCAAAATTTCTGCGAGATCTGGTAGGGAAATGACAAGTTACGATTTGGGCTCCATTCTCTCACAGATTGCTGCTGGAACTTCAGGCGTTGGTGGTGGACACAAGAACGCCGCCGGAGCTAGGTTTTCGATAGCCAAGCAGCACGAATTTCAACAGGCGGTAGATTCCATATTCCAACAAAAAAGAAGAAACTGAGTGCACGACTGGAAGTAGGATTTTCGAACAGGCATATTTTAGATGCTGTTGATTATTCGCTAGCTCCTGACAATATCGATTTCCCGCGTGGTATGAAATTCTCCCAACGAAAGAAGGGTCGGTCTCTCAAAATATCTATTGACATTGATGATGGAAAGTCCCAAATTGAAACGTTAATATCGACTTTGGACGAAATCGTGTCGCACATTTACTCCGCTTCCAACACAATCGAGAAGGCCGAGAATATTTGATTGACATTCGAATCTTGAGAGACACGCCAGAAAAGATTCGAGAGAACCTGGAAAAGAGGAATATCACGAATTTTCCGTTCGAAGAACTCCTGGATCTGGATAAGATGAGACGTGAGCTTATCGCAAAAAACCAGAAACTAAAGGAGGAAAAAAATAGGATTTCTCTCGAGGTCGCAAAAGCAAAAGGCTCTGGAATGGAAGTGCAGGAAATCATCTCAAGGATGAGACTCACATCCGATGAAATCACTGAAAATGACAAGCAAATCGACTCCACAAATACCAAACTAAACGAACTTATGGTTGCTCTTCCCAATTTCATCGACCCTTCTGTACCTGTGGGTAAGGACGAAATTGCGAATTTAGAGGTAAGCAGTTGGGGAGAGACAAAGCCAGGTACTATAGATCACATTGATATCTCCGCCGAATTCGACCTGATCGATGTTGAAAGGGCAGCCAAAACTTCTGGGGCAAGGTTTTATTTTCTTAAAAGAGATTTAGCCCGTTTGAATTACGCCCTAATTAGTGCGGCTCTTGATTACCTCAGATCTCGTGGGTTTATACTGATTCAGCCACCATACATGTTAAAGCGGGAAGCAATAGGCGGGGCAGTCATCCTCGGAGACTTTGAAGAAGTAATCTACAAGATTGAGAACGAAGATCTCTATCTAATTGGCACGTCAGAACATGCGATTGCCGCGATGCACATGGACGAGATTTTCAGCGGGTCAGACCTTCCAATCAGATATGCAGGTGTCAGTCCCTGTTTCAGAAAGGAAGCGGGAGCTCATGGACGGGACACGAAGGGGATAATTCGAGTTCACCAGTTTGAAAAGGTGGAGCAATTCGTATATTGTAAACCTTCAGAGTCTGAAAACGAACACAAGATTCTACTTCAAAATGCTGAGGGGTTCATGCGAGAGCTAGGCATTCCGCACAGAGTCATGCTGCTGAGCTCTGGGGATACGGGGAAAGTCTCCGCAAAAACTTTCGACATTGAGGGCTGGTTTCCAAGCCAGGGGAAGTACAGAGAGTTGATTTCTTGCAGTAATTGCACCGAATTCCAGTCAAGAGCTCTGGGTATAAAATATCGGGAAAAAGCTCACGAGGAATCTCGGTTTCTGCATACATTGAACAGTACGCTCGTGGCAACTGAGAGAACACTGGCTGCGTTGATTGAGAACTATTATAGAAAGGACGCTAGAGTTATTGAGATACCAAAGTTGCTAGTCTCTTACATGAACTCACAAGCCGTGATTACTCCAGTTAAGAATTGAACGCAAATAGAAGTATTTTCACAGCTTAACTTATATTCGCATAAAAACTGAAAGACTCTCTGCGTAGTATGCCAAAGCCGAAGAGAGCTGGAAAGGTCAAAGACAAGTGGCGCGAGAAAAAATGGGTCACTGTCCTTGCTTCGCCCGGATTTGATCGGGCGCCGATTGCATATGTCCCGATTACCAGCAATGAGATTGCGATGGGACGGGTTATTGAGACGACCCTTTTTGATATTACAAAGCAAGATCCTCAGCAAAACATGCTCATCAAGCTTCATTTTCAGATTACGGGTATAGACGGAAATACCGCTACTACAGTGTTGAAGGGACATGAATACTCGCGAGAGTATCTGAGGAGCCTTGTCAGGCGCGGCGCCTCGATGGTTAATTTCATCAGAGACTACAAGACCAAAGACAACGCCATCGTGAGAGTCTACGTTGTCGCTTTCACCATCGGCAGAATAAACTCATCCAGAAAGCACGAAATTAGACTAGCAGCAGACAAGATTCTAAAGGAACGCGCTCTTTCAATGTTCTACGAGCAGTTCGCCCAAGAGGCAGTAAAGCAAAACCTCGCAAGGGAGCTTTACGACA
Organism: Nitrososphaerales archaeon; assembly: GCA_035605055.1. GTDB lineage: Archaea > Thermoproteota > Nitrososphaeria > Nitrososphaerales > CADDZS01 > DATLTL01. The sequence continues at coordinate 3,382 of DATNHH010000162.1, read as the reverse complement.
ACTCCAAGGAGATTGCGAAAATCAGGCACCTCGGAATTCGCAAGATCAAATTGATCAAAGCAGGAGACGGAATGCCGTACATCCCCACCCCAACAACTGAGGAAGAGGATGAAGATCTTGCAGAAATGGATGAAGAGATCGAAAAGCCGATTGCGGCGGCCGCCTAGCCCTTTCTAGCCGAAGAGACTATCTTCAAAACGTCGTTGTTCTTCAGCTGGTACTCTGCTCCGACTCGAAGGCTCGTCCTTGCATCGATTGCGTAAAGGAAGGCATTTCCTAGATCGGTATGGACCTTGAATGCAAGATCCTTCGCAGTGTCCCCCTTATGCATAATTCTCGCATCAGGAAGAACATTGCCCTTTTTGTCGGAGTACTTTGTCTCATCCTCGACAGGATAGACTACTATTCCTTTCAAGAGCCGAAGATATGCGTCATTGATCGCACTTTGAACTCCTGTCCCATGCCAGACATCGAGAACCTGGCTTTTTACCAGATCAAGGGCTTTTCTCTGTGCAGAGGAAATTCTTGATTCATCTTTTATTCGAAAGCTCGCATCGCCCGGCAAATATGAAATCAGATTTATCTGGGAAGCCCTTCGAAGTAACAGTTCAGCCTCTGCCGCGCATGGAACAATAATCGAATCACCGAGCTCTTTTGACAATCGGTTGATGGTTTCTTTCGCGGTAGGCAGATCGCACTTGTTTGCTGCAATCAGAATCGGCTTGGAAATTTCGAGCAATGTCTCGCAGAAACCGTAGAGATCCGAATTGCCCCATCCGGACGGCTTGTCGATCTTGAGCCCTCGCTTGTGAACCGACACTTCGATCGCTTCCTCATAAATTGAGAGACCTGATAACTTGTCGAGGAGCGCAGCAGAGAGTTTCATAGAATTTGCCGCGCCCGATTCTACCGCTCTGGTAATCTTTGGCCAGTCTTTGTCCAGCAGTGATTTTACCCAGAGAACAAATTCCCTTCGGATGAATTCGATATCCTCAGCCGGATCGCGGGTCCCGACTTTTACGACTCGACCTTCTTCGTCGGTCGCGCCTGAAGCATCGATGACGTGAATTAGGGCATCGGCCTGTCTCAGGTCATCAAGGAACTTGTTTCCTAGTCCTCTTCCAGAAGATGCTCCAGGAACGAGACCTGCAACATCGACCAGTCGGACCGGAATCAATCGCGTCCCATCGACACACGCCGAGTTAACCGGATTGTCTTTCACTCCCAGTTCTTCATGGACACATTTGACTCGGATGTAGGCGTTTCCCATGTTGGGATTGATCGTCGTAAACGGATAGTTTGCAACTGCGACATTCAGTAGAGTTGCCGAATTGAAAAAAGTCGACTTGCCGACGTTAGGTTTGCCGATAATCCCCGTGAGCATCTTTATTGATCTTCGCTCATTCCCAGAACATAGCCGAATTTGAAAAACGCGTGCATTTTGGAACTGTACTCTTTGTCTAGATTCTGTCGAGTGATTTCTCGGTCTTTATAATGAAGTTTTCATTGATTCATAAAGAAAAAAATTTTCTGCGTTTCTACACACGTGAGCACTTCTTGGCCGAAGAGCTACGTTCAAGATCTGTTCAATTCGGACAGCTCGTTTCGAGCTCTTCTGGCTATACAGAGCTCAATACAAGCTGAACGTGGGAGAATGTCCAATGTTGACTGAAGCTCGACTTTCTCTCCGGAAACAAATAAAGCACAATTTCGAAAATCAGGGAATTAGGGAGATTTCTTGCGAATACTTGTCAGCGACGCCATTTCCGCAGATGCAATAAATCTGCTCAATTCTTCGGGGATTGAGTTCGAGTACGAGCCTGACATTTCCCCACAAACTCTGCTTTCCATCATCGAACACTTTGATGCGCTAATCGTCAGAAGCAGGACAAGAGTGACAAAGGAAGTCATTTCAGCAGCGCCCAATCTGAAGGTGATCGGACGAGCTGGCGTGGGTGTTGACAATATCGATCTTGAAGCGGCAATGGAAAGAAAAATTGCAGTTTTGAATACCCCCAACGCTCTAACAAATGCTGTTGCGGAGTTTACTCTCGGACTCATGATCGGACTGGCAAGGAAGATTCCAGTAGCTGACGCATCCACTAAGATCGGGAAATGGGAAAAATCCAAGTTCCAGGGAATCGAGCTAAAGGGAAAGACTTACGGAACAATTGGCATCGGAAAGATAGGTCAGCGGGTTGCGGAGCTTGCCTCTGCCTTTAGCATGAAGATCGTTGCAAACGATGTAATTCCCATTCCGGAGGAGCTTGTCAAAAGGCTCGGCATTCGTGTTTCGAACCAGAACGAAGTCTTCTTGCTCTCTGATTTTGTGGACATCCACGTCCCGCTTACACCTGAAACCGAAAATCTGGTAAATTATGACAAACTAAAAATGATGAAAAAAACGGCTTTTCTGATTAACACATCGAGAGGAAAAGTTGTTGATGAAAAAGACCTTCTACAAGCGCTCAGTGAAAAGATAATCGCGGGGGCTGCACTGGACGTGTATGATTCGGAACCGCCAACTTCTTTTGAGCTGTTGAAACTAGACAACGTAATAGCGACTCCACATATCGCGGGGCAGACTGCCGAGGCTCAATCGATGGCGGGAATCCAGATAGTTGAGCTCGTTGTGAAAGCTTTGAATTCGCCCTAAAATCAATTCAGACAATGTTTCTCAAGGTGTTTTTAGAACACGAAGAAATCCGGAAAGTGAAGACAGTCTGAGTAGATCTACCACAAGTCTTATTTGGCTTCGGAAAGGCAAGTCGTGAAGCTGCTACGTATGTACAGGGAGATTTCTAAGGCCTGGCGAACTCTTGTCAAGACCGGTTCGCCCGAGATAAAAAAGAGGGCCATTCTTTGGAGGCGGGGCCCGACGCTCGTGAGGCTTGAACGGCCTACGAGGTTGGATAGAGCTCGTTCGCTGGGCTACAAGGCAAAGCAGGGCTATGTTGTGGTTAGAATCAAGATTACCAGGGGAGGGATGAGGCAGAAAAGACCGACTTCGGGTAGACGACCGAAGCACATGGGTGTCTTGAAGATAAAGGGACACTTTTCCTCGCAGGACACTGCCGAGAGAAGAGTCTTGGAGAAATTCCCGAATACAGAACTTGTCGGCTCATATCCGGTTTATCAGGACGGGCGTTTCATCTGGTTTGAAGTTGTGCTCGCAGATGTCCACCACCCGGTTCTCTCCGGATCATACGACATCAGAAAACGCTATCCCGAAGCTCGAATAGCAGGTTAAGCAGATTTTTCACTGCTATGTCCGGGGAATAGCTGGGCCTTCGGATCCACAAATTTCTTCGCGACATTTACGGCGAGTGCTGCTTGCGCAAATCCCGTCGTGATTAGGTTCAACTTTACAGAGTCGGTCGGA
>DATNHH010000161.1:0-4231 GCA_035605055.1 Nitrososphaerales archaeon | reverse complement strand
AATGGCAGAAAAGGTTGAGGGGAGAGGACTTGAACACAGCTCGAGAAAAATGTCTGAATCGGAAAAAGAGGATTTGCGTTACTTTATTAACGATGGCTATCAGTGAGCAATTTCCAAAACTAATTTAGAAATTTTTCAAGGAAGTCATCTAAGATCGCATAACGAAACCGTACCAACGAGATCAATTTCAGTAGGATGATTTCCTTCAGGTTTTTCGAGTAGCTGAAGGTGTACTAGTCTAGTTTCGTACTTGTGTCGCAAGCGCGATTGCGGCGAGCATTATTGCTCCGCCCGCCAGGGTCAATAACGTGATCTTCTCCTGAAGGAGGAGGATGCCGCCGACGACGCTGATAATCGGTATCAGGTAAAGCTGTATCGACAGCTTTGATACTGCACCGCGACTGACCAGCGTGAAAAACATCGAGTATCCCAAAACCGTACTCAGAAGGGAAAGATAAAGAACCGATTCCCATCCGCCAAGAGAAAGAGTCTCGACCTGAGTCACAAAACTGGGCGAGATCAACGGAAGGAGCATCGCGGTTCCGATCACCCCGGCCCAGATGGCGATGTGCAGAGCTCCGTATTTTTTCACAAGCGGCTTTGACAACACTCCAAAGACGGCGTAGGCCGCGGCGCTAATCACTACCTCGATCGGTCCGATCAACCCCCCAGAGCCGACGCCTAAACCTCCAATCGATAATATGGCCGCGCCTGCGAGCGCAAGAATCAGCGCGAGTGCGATCCTTATTGATATTTTTTCCTTGAGTGAGTAGACAGAGAGAACAGTGATGAATACGGGGCCCAGGGAGATAAGTAGACCAGCGAGCCCGGATGAAACACTCTTTTCAGCGTAATTCAGCGACAGATGGTAAAGAGGTACATTTGCTAGAGATATGACTAACAGCCTGGGCAGGTCTTTTCTCTCGAATCTAGTCTTGGGCTTTCCAAGCAGTAGCAGAACGACAAGATAGGCGCCGCTGGAGATGAACCATCTGAGGAGCGCGAGATTAACTGGCGAGAGCTCAAAATCTGCCTTTCTTATAGCGACGAATGCAAGGCCCCATAACAGACTGAGTACGAGTAAGATCCAATACCCTTTGATCCGCGATGCGAAGCTTTTCTTTTCGCTTCTAGAATTGATTCCGACTTCGGGCACGTCTTCATTTGGCTGCCGTTCGGTCACTCAAATCGTGACCTTCTATTCATTCTTTGAAGAGACCGCATCGTCTTCCATCTTGAGCAGTTTCTTTTTCCTCTCAATACCCCATCGATAGCCCCCGAGGTCTCCATTTTTTCTGATTACTCTGTGACACGGGATCACGAGAGGAACGCGGTTTGACCCGCAGGCATTTGCAACGGCGCGGTACGCGAGCGGATTTCCTATCCTTTCTGCCACTTCGTTGTAAGACATCGTTGTCCCGTAGGGGATGCTCAGAAGCTCCTTCCAGACCCTCCACTGAAACGCAGTGGCTTGAACATCTATCGGGAGATTTGAATTCTCCAAACGATTTTTTCCGTTCATGTATCCAAGTATCTCGGAAACCCAGGGTTTCAGCCCCTCTTCAGGTGATATCCGGGCTTTGGGATACTCTCCCTGCAGGTGAGAGACTAACTTTTCCCGCGAGTCTCCAAGACAGACAAAACAAACGCCTCTTTCAGTCCCGGCGACAAGCAGCTGCCCAAGGGGGCAGCTCGATACCGAATACTTGATGACAAGTCCCTCCCCGCCGGATTTGTACTTTGATGGGGACATTCCAAATTTCGAGTCCTTCTCCGAGTAAAGCCACGCCGATGAATTGTGGCCAGCTCCGTATGTCGATTTCCTTGTGGATTCTCCTTTTTTCAGGGAGAACTTTGCGTGCCTCAATCTGACAGCCTCCAGGTACTCCTTAGGTGTGATTCCCATAATTTCTTTGAAATTTCTATGAAAATGAAATTGGCTCTGATTGGCAATTTGAGCTAGACCCTTCAGAGTGATCTTTGAATCGTAATTTTCCTCGATGTAATTACAAGCTCTTTTTACATTTAGGAAATTCTGCGGTACCGCACCGACTGAATCAGGTTTGCACCGCAAACACGCTCTGTATCCGGCTTCCTTCGCGAGCTTCATATCAGAATAGAAAACAACCCGCTCCCTGGACGGCCTCCGGGATGGACACGTCGGCCTGCAGTAAATCTTAGATGAAGTAACACCGTAAACGAATGAAGAGTAATACCTGTAGTCTCTTGATAAAACTGCATTCCACAATTTGTCTTCATTTGCCAGATCGATCTCCCCTGCCGTTCGCTCACGGAGAACTGTGTTAATCGTCAAAACAGTCAAATCCGAATTATCTTATGAAAAAGCGACTTTGGTTATAATCAGTTGCCTCTGAATCTTGCTCTCAAAGAAGACGATTATCTTTAAGCAAGTCCTTTAGTTCTCATTGAGGGTGATTTTGGCAAAGCTTGTTTCCGTGAACGTAGGATTGCCTGTCGAGATCGGCTCGGCTCGAGGAAAGAGGGTTTTCTCAGGGATAGTCAAGAAACCGGTCATCCGCCCAGTAATTGTGAGGAAACTAAATCTGGATGGTGACAGACAAGCAGATCTGTCGGTGCACGGAGGAGTCGACAAGGCGGTCTACGTTTATCCATCAGAGAACTATCCATTTTGGAAAAATGAATTTCCTAGTTTGGAACTTCCGTGGGGGAGCTTCGGTGAAAATTTCACAACCAAAGGCTTGCAAGAAGATTTTGTTCGAATTGGGGACCGATTGCACGTGGGCTCTGCAGAATTCGCCATTACCCAGCCCAGGTTCCCTTGCTACAAGCTTGCGATAAGATTTGGAACAAACAAAATGATTAATCTTTTCTTGGAATCGCTGCGCTCAGGATTCTATCTGCGAGTTCTCAAGGAGGGAAAAGTTAGAGCAGGAGAGGAGATCAGAGTGATTCGAGGGAGCGATGATTCTGAATCAGTAGGGTCAATCGTTCGAACATTCCTAGAAAACGAAAAAGCAGCTCCCAGAATCGAACGAAAAATAGCTCGTCGGGACAGCAGCCTGAGCGATTCAGACCAATTTTCGAGCTGCAAGAAGTAATCAATTACTTAGGCAACTTGGGCAGGCTCTTTGTATTTCTGAGCAAGATCTTCGCTCCAAGGAAACCAAATGAAGTGATTTGCCTTACCGACGTTCCGGTCCTGCTCCCTCAAATCTCCCCTCAGGTACATGTCGCCCACGAAAATCAATTTCGTTTTTCCGCCAGTTGCTTCTGAATTTCTGACATCCTTGATTTTCATGTAAGAAGATTTATGCCAGTTGGAACTCCTGACAATGAACGGTACGGCTCTACCTTTTTCCTCCCAGATCTGGCCGACGGTTCTCAGATTCTCGTCGTACTTGAAAACAGATTTGAAGCAACCATCGCAAAAATAAGTCGTTTTCTTCTTGAAGTAGATGCTTGCTGCTTTTTCCTTCGAAATTTCACTACCGCATCTTTGGCACTTTATTGCTTGACTCGTAACTGTCTCGGGAGGGCTCAGTGTGTTGCTCATCGATCTAACTCAGTCTGCGGCAAGGGGTAAGTCGCTCGGTTTCTTAACATTTCTCAACTTGAATGAGACGAAATGTTCCTGAAACTCAGGAAAAGAGAAGAATCTGGCAGTAAGGTGGCGAACATTCACATTCCGACGCGATCGTAGCCCATTCACAATTCTGTCACGGCGGTTGGTATCCCAATTTCTACGAGCTCCGAGTCAACTCGCGTCTCGATGTATGTGCTAAGCGATTTTTTTGATCTGATTCACCTTGTTCATTTCGGTGCGCTATCGCAGTGATCGTTCAAAACTGCAAATCGAAAAATTCTGAACCTTGCAAAATGAAGTCTCACGACTCATTGTTTTGTCCGAATACATTGAATCTTATTACTAATCCTAAGAAACTGTCTTTCATCAAAGGTCTCTTCTTTGCAGATCATACGTATTCCGATTCCGCAATAGACTTTAAGTGCGATAAATTTTCCAGCTCACCTTCACATCTGGTGGTTGGAATGTCGTGCCTGGACGAGCGCTCTTACGATCTAAGGCGTCATTCCGAGCTGTGGAAAATCCTCAACAGCCACGAGTGGGAGCTCGCTCATTTTGACGACTTTGGAGAGAGCGGCGTAGTCGTGAGGTACGGTTGCAAAAAGTGTAAGAAAGAGTGGACCACGTTTTTGCTCGATCCCGAGGGAATTAGGAAACTGGAATTCT
>DATNHH010000160.1:0-7828 GCA_035605055.1 Nitrososphaerales archaeon | reverse complement strand
GTTTAAAATCAAGTCCCGAAATGGCTCCTCCCGAGCTAGGAAATATCGTCAACCCAAGTTTTTCGGTTTCTACATGGATCTCAGTATTGCCATTATTCGAGCTTTCCTCAGCGTAGATCCAATTTTTGCTACTTCCGAATCGAAGTTTCTCATAACCCACATTTGCCCTTATGAGGTAGTCGTACGTAATTCTACGAAGAATGGGGGCATATAATCCTCCGAAAACTCCATGCCAATATGCGTCGTTACATTGCCCCTTCCACAGATTGACCAGAGCTTCTCTGTTGTTCGAAACACCTAACGAATGAATACTCTTACTGACACGAAGCATTTTGGAATAAATGTTGGCGCTTTCGGGATATTTTGCTAGAAAAAGACGCCAGAACCCTCGCAAAGGAACATTGTTCTTATCGTTTGTTCTTCTTCGAAGACTGGGTAACTTGTTATTCAGCGGTATCGCCCATTCCATCATTTCCGAGTACGTGGAAGCAGGGAGATAGATTCTCTTCGTTGCAGGATATGATTTGAGATATTCTGATAGCTTTACAGTTTCAATCCAGTTCTGTTTCGCGATTGTTTTAAGAAATGATTCAAGCCAACCTTCTTTGTAAACTCTATCGAAGGTACTTGGCCAAGCGCCAAATTTTTCTCCATCGTCAGCATAAACAGCAATGTTGAAATTTCGCAATGCAGCATCCCGGAGAAATGCGATTGAGGTTGCCACTGGCTTGAACGGGATGTAATATCTCAGTTTTTTCAAAATCGGAAAAACTGTTACGAAATTTCCGCGGCTCTCGACCAGATACGGTTCGAAACAATCAGATTCATCCAGGCCTGAACTCTCAAAACTTACATCGTCAATAACTGTGTGGCCGGATTTTGTCGAAGTCAGTATTTCTGGGAGATTAGGTTCCCATGCTCGCTCGGCAGTCCAGAATCCAGCCGGATCTACCCCAAACAATGATCTTATTTTTTCTGAAAGTAGCTCATTCTGCCCTATAGCGTCCGAATCAGGGATAACCGAAATAACTGGCTCATAGTAAGCGCCTCCAACAAACTCGATTTGCCCACGATCGACTAGTCTGCGCAACAATCCTATGAATTCAGGATGGTGATTTTCAAGCCACTCGAGGAGGAACCCGGTGTAATGGATGTTTGTTTTGATTTGTGGATAAGCTACTAGTTTCTTGATGAAGGGGAAATACGATGTTCGGTAGATTCTTTCGACAATTGTATTAGGGTTTCCCACAGGCTGATGATTGTGAATAACAAAAGCTAGTCTTATTTTTCTGTCAGCTGACATTGACAAATCCCTTAATTGTTTAGAATAGACTGTGGTAATTTGTCCCATGAGGATTGTCGAAGCTCAAGTTCCACACTATTTGGAATGTACTTTCCGCCTCAATATTTTTCGAGAATGGACTTTAGCTCCTTTGAGAGAAACCAAGAGGGATTGAACTCTTTCAACTTTTTCTTGTCGCCTCCGGATCTCATGTAATCCTTCATGGTTAGACCCATTTCTAATTTGTCAATTTGCCAAACAAGTTTTGCTTCATTAGTCCTCATTCCCATAAGTTCCGTCCAGTCCAGCAAAAGTTGCTTTCTAACTTTAGGAGGCAAAGAATCAAAAATTGATCTCGCAACTGTATCTTCTTGATTTCGATGCGATTCTTCCGACTCTTTTTCTTCAGGTGTCAAATCTCCTATTTTGCTTTCTGCAATATCATGAATTAGGCACATCCGCATGATTTTTCCAGGTTCCAGCTTCATCATCTCCGCCAAGAACGCACCAATGATTGCCATTCTGAAACTATGATCAGCCACCGATTCTTCGTCAGTGATTCCTGCTTTCGTCCAACCTTTTCTTTTCAGAGACTTTAGTTTTCCTGCCGCAACGAAAAGCGCGCTCGGGTCATCATCTTGGCTCAATGAACGTTTACCGTCCGGGAACAAATTCCTAAGATTCGCATCATTAGGATTCAAGCTTCGATTTGATGTTTGAAAAGATTTGAGTAACTTGTTTCTCGCTCTGTCCCTTGAGGATTTGAGAGCCGATTCCGGCCATCAGACCACCAATTTCCGCATCTGCAGACCATACCATCTTGGTTCCGTTATCTTCTTCAGAAAGGTCAAGAGTACTCTCAATATGCATCCGGCTACCCGCACCAGATCCATCCCCGATCAGACGCGCGTGGTTTAGTCCTGTTTTATCCATCAGCTCAAATTTCATGTCCACAGTTCCCCTGACCACCGAGATTCCCACCTTGATCTTCGCTTCAAAGTGGTCCTGATCAATTATTCTAGAACTCTGTAGATCGGGGATTGTTGCGACCATAAATGCAGGATCAGACAAACTGGCAAAAGTCTTCGCAGGAGTTGCATTGACATGCACAACTCCTTCAAGATGGAACTTCAATCTTTCATACCTCCAGACCTATTTGTAAGCCTCAAAATCTTTCCCGAGAATTGTAGAGGCTATTTTCAACTCCATGATTTCGTCTGTCCCTTCGTAAATTCTAGCCACTCTCGAATCGAGTAGGTGTTTGGCAACCGGCGACAGAAGAGAATAACCGAATCCTCCGTGAATTTGAACGGCTCTGTCCGCTGAATCGTAAGCATTTGTGGAAGCAATCAGCTTAGCAGTTGCGCTCATCCTATCGACCTCACTTCTGAGCTGCAAATCTTGCGGCTTTGAATCGAATTCATCTTTCATCATCGCGGCGATGTACACAGGCCAGCGAGATGATTCCAAGTTCGTGGCGATTTTCGCAATGTGCCTTTGAATGAGCTGATGCTTTCCTATGGGCTTTCCGTGCTGGATCCTATTTCTTGCTCTTTCAACACTTGAATTAAGACAGTCCTCGATTACCCCTAGGCAACCTGAGCCAATGCCGATTCGGCCGTTAAGCAAAGCCGAATAAGCCACTGAGAAACCCTTCCCAACTTTGCCCAAAACAGCTTCACTAGGAATTCTCATTTCTTGGAATTCGAGCAGAGCTGTATCTGAAGTAAATAATCCTAGTTTCTCGGACAGATGCATCGCAACGCTGAATCCTTGGGTTTTTGAATCGACGATGAACGCGGAGACAGAATTGTCCTTGCTTGATTTTGCAAAAACTACGATGTATCTCCCTATTGAGCCGTTTGATATCAGATATTTTGAACCGTTTAGCACATACTCACTTCCCGATTCGGAATATACAGTCGACATCGAGGAGGGATCGCTTCCCGCGTCCGGCTCGGTCAAAGCGTATGCGAGGATGGATTCGCCCCTGGCAGCCTCTGGCAAGACCTTAGACTTTTGCTCGGGAGTCCCCCATTGCTGCACCGTCAGACTCCCAAGAAACTGGTGGACGTCGACCAGAGTAACGATTCCCATTCCCAGTTGCCCAAGCCTCTCCATCACAAGAGTATGGAGTAACATGTTCACCCCTTTACCGCCATACTCTTTCGAGATTGGAAGACCCATCAAATTTCGTTCGGACAAGATCTTTGGAGCGCTGTCATTGAATCGCCGCTCAACATATGCCTCGAATTCGCTCATAGAGAGTTCATCGCAAACTCGATCGACCGACTCCAAGAGTTTCAAATCGTCATCGGAAAGCAATTTCAGCTTTGAAAGCTGATCCACAGATTTAGCAAACGTGGGTTCCAATAAGGTTGTCGAACAAGAATTTGTGTATTGGTTCTTGAATCTTGCTGAAAATTTGATTGATGGATTGTGATAGGACGTAGCACATCAGAGCGGAAAATTCAGACATAAATTTCAGCATTGAGACAAAACCAGTTATTCTGGAGTAGCTCCCTTTTCCCATGCCATCGGTCAAGAATCTAATCGAGACTCAGCGACAGCCCTTTGCTGAACCAGTCAGCACATCCTCCAAGAAGGCACCACAGATGGTCAAATCGTGGACTTCGGTAGAACCTACCATCTTGAACGGTTCTGCGTATTTTTCGACATTTTGTCGGGCGGAAGCATCAACCAAAATCAATAGACGGTGTTCGCCTTTGACTTTGCAATCTTCCACTATCCTGACGCCTAACTGGTCTAATCGTTCCTTTCCTAGAACCAAATCTTCCATCATTTTTGCGCTATCGGGGGACTGGGCGGGACAGGTACTGTCTGTGTGCTGATGCTCAACTAGATAAATTGCCATTATAGGACTCCGGCCTGGAAATCAAGGAACGGAAGTTAACGGTAATGTAAAGCGCATTATTGGGCTAATAGTAGGTCAAATCTGCGCACAATCCTTGAACAAAATCGTCGCTTGGTTAACTTCTTTTGCACTAATTCCAAGATCTATTTGATAATGAATTAGTCCAAATTTGACAAAAAGTCCCCGAATCCGTCAAGTCCTGTCTCAAGTTGCTCAAGACTTCCAGAAAAGGAGATCCTTGCTCGAGTCTCTCCAGATCGGCCAAACGCAGTCCCGGGAAGAAGTGCAACATTCTTAATTTGAAGTAACTGTTTACAAAACTCGGTCGCCGATATCCCTAAGTTTTTCAGCTTTGGAAAAGCGTAGAATGCTCCTTCAATCTGATTGCACTCGACTTTTGGGAGGTTATCCAGTTTTTCAATTAACACCTTTCTTTTAGACGAATATTCCTCTCTAGCCGAAGCGATGATATTTTCTCCGTTGTCCAGGGCATATGCAGAAGCTTTCTGAATAAACGGAGGGAAGCATGTGATAGTGTTTTCCAGAAATTTGTTAATTAGATATACGACCCGCTCGGAAGCAGTCGCATAACCAGCTCTCCAACCAGTCATCGAATAGCTTTTTGATAAACTGAAAATCGAAATTACTTTGTCTGGCTTTGACTCCAATGATCCAACAGCAAAATGCCGTACATTATCATAGACAAGATCTTCGTAGGCCTCGTCAGAAATAATGTATATTCCCTTCTCAGTACAAAATTCAAAGAGCTCAGCTAATTCTCCTTTAGAAAGAACTTTTCCGGTCGGATTCGAGGGAGAGTTCACTATTATTGCTCTAGTTTTATCCGCAGTTCTCCTCTTGATTTCATCAATATTAAGTGAAAAATCATCGTTTAGACGATAGGAAACTGGATTACCTCCCGAAAGAATTACGGGTTCAGAGTAAAAATACCCTGGATCTGGGACTAGAGCTTCGTAACCTGGCTCAGAGACGGCAAACAGGGAGGCGAACACGGCAAGCTTGGTTGTAATGAAAATCGTATCGTCGAAGTCTGCTCTAATTCCGTTTTTTCTCCGAACCTTTCTACAAATTGCTTCGCGAACTTCTCTAGTTCCATAAGAAGGAACGTAATGAACCTGCCCGGATTTCATGCTCGCATAAGCTTCTTCTTCGATTTCTGAAGGTGTATCGGAAGCGGGATCTCCTATCGCTAGGGAGATTACTTTTTCCCCTTTGAACGTTTTTCCAGCACTAGATTCACGACTTCGAGGGAAGGAGATCCTTCAATCTTCGAAAGATACATGAGACTGAATCCCGAAAATTAGTAAATTTAAACCAGAGCTTTAGTTCGTCAAAACTTATTATCAAAAGGATATCGCAGAAATGTCGAGAGGATTTTTTTGAAAGGCAACTATAACGAACCTGCTTTGTGGAGAGACAAATCGGAATCGTGGCATGAAATCATGCCTGGAGTCAAAAGGAGGATTGCAAACCATGCTTCAACTGGCATGATGGTTTACTACAAGATCGAACCTGGCCGAATATTTCCCAGACATAATCATCCTCACGCGCAGTTCGGGTTATTTATCGAAGGGCAGGGTATCTTTAAGGTCGGAAACGAAAGCTGGGAGATAAAGGCAGGGGACGGATATTTCATCCCTCCTGGGGTCTTTCACGAGTTAGCGACGACAGGTAGCACCCCTAGCATTGCTGTAGATTTCTTTACTCCGGAAAGAGATGAATATCTGTCAGAGTCGCCGGTTCCTGACAGCTAGAAGACAATTTTTGGATTAAGCTTTTATTTAAACCTCCGAGAACTCGTTAGTGAATAATCTCTTGGAATATGGAGAGTTTGCTTCAATCAAGGAAGTAATCGACCTTTCCGTACCTCTGAAGAGTCTTGACACGCCAGTTTTTCCTGGATATCCTCAACCGCTACGATCAATTTACACAACAGTAGGGAAAGAAGGATATGCTTCCTTTGTTTGGATGTTTGCAGAACACACGAGCACACATGTAGATTCTCCGGCACATTTTTTCGATGGCGCCCTAACAATCGATCAAGTTCCTCTAAGAAGATACGTGGGACCAGGTGTGGTTTTGAATTTTGGAAGCAAGCCAAGAAATTATAGTATTACGAGAGAAGACATCGAAAATGCATTGAAGAATATCGGAGAAAAGTCATTATTGGGCTGGATCATTCTCTTTTACACGGGTTATACTGACAAATCTTCAACCTCCGAATGGATGGATCATCCGGCTCTAAGCGACGGTGCCTGCAAATACCTTGTAGATCTTCAGGTGAATGCGGTTGGATTAGACGCCCCTAGCCCAGATCATCCGCCTTTCCCTGCACACAAGATTTTGCTTCCACAAAAAATTGGTGTTTACGAAAATCTTTGGAACTTGGACAAAATTCTGGGCAAGAAGTTTTTTTTCGTCGGAGCACCTTTGTCACTCTACGGAGGGAGCGCAAGCCCAGTAAGGGCGATGGCGCTCATCTTCTGAACAGGCCGCGTATGTTTAATTTACTTATTTTTCAGGGTTATTACTATCTTTTCCGAACATAGGCTACTCTTCAAGATTGAATTCGGATAATTCTGAAAATATGTTTTTGAGCATCGAGTGAGTAATTTCTTCATATCCTTCGAAAGGAATAGCAGAAAATGGTCGACGAAAATAGTCTGGGAAAGATTTCTTCCACCTTTTTGGAAAGAATCATCTATCCAAAGCTCGGCGCGAGGAGGGACGAGGTACTTGTAGGACCTGCATCGGGAGTGGATACTTGCGTCATTAAGATTGGATCTAATGAAGTTCTCGTAGTCTCCACCGATCCGCTTTCGTTAATACCTGATTTGGGCCCGGAGGATTCTGCATGGATGTCCGTAAATCTATTAGTTAATGACCTTTCGACTAGTGGACTTTCTCCCCAATATTTGATGACTGATCTCAATCTTCCACCAGACTTGCCTGATGAAGTCTTAATCAGATACTGGAATGCGTTTAGCAATGAATGCTCTCGGCTAGGCATCGCAATCGTTGGAGGAAACACCGGGAAATTCGAAGGCTGTGATTTGACAATTATTGGGGCGGGAACCGCTTTCGCTGTGGGGTCAAAGAACATAGTAGTTGCTTCGAGTGGTGCCAAGCTTGGAAACAGTATAATTTTGACCAAGGGCGCGGCGATTTCTGCTACAGGTATTTTATCAAAGATATTTCCAAACCGAGTCAGGGAAACTCTGGGAGAATCACTTCAGAGGAGTGCTGAGGCTTACTTCGGTCAGATTCCCGTGAGAGACGATGCTCTAACTGCTGTTTCTGTTGGAACTGGTGTAGATGGGGTTACCGCGATGCACGACGTGGCGGAAGGCGGTGTTTTTTCCGCATTGCTTGAGCTTGCGGGTGCTTCTTCTCTCGGAATGAGAATCGATAAAAAGACCATTCCAGTGTCAGCTGAAACGACCTCAATTTGCAAATTATTCGGAATTGACCCTTACGTGAGCTTGGGCGAAGGTGCATTGATAATTACATGTGCGAGAAATAAAAGTAAAGAAATTGTAGCGAGACTATCGAAAAAAGGCATAGTTGCAGCAGTGATTGGAGAGACTACCAATCAAGACGGAGGAGTTGTTTGTCACGAGATTCATGGTGATGTTCCCTTGAGCCGTCCG
>DATNHH010000159.1:0-4910 GCA_035605055.1 Nitrososphaerales archaeon | reverse complement strand
TGGGTGGACAGAATGGACCGAAGTTCGGTTGCGGGAACGAAACTGTTTTTTCGAAGAACTGAATCAACCATCGATTGCATGTCTCTTAAGCGCGCGAGTTCCATTTCGGCTTCAGCGATTTTCTCCTCCAACCACTCGCGCATCTCTGCGGCCTTTTTCACTTCGTCTTCATTTGGAGGGTCATTTTTGGGCATGGGAAATCTCGATATCTAGTAAGACAAGTGTTCATCGAATAAATCTTTTTTCTCGCATAATTTCAGAATCGAGGGGTATCCAAACAAGCCTGCTCAATTCTTTATGGACAGAGTCATCCTCTTGAAATAGATTCGCTTAGCCGCGAGAACCGACCAAAAACGAGACTATTAGATTCTACCCGACTCTTTCGGCGATCGCCGCAGCCATTTCGGATGTCTTCGCAGTTCCTCCAAGGTCATAAGTGACGACCTTGTTCTCTTCAATGACATATCGTGTCGCGTCAAATACTGCTTTCGAACGGGCTTCCTCGCCGATATAACTGAGGAGCCAAGCGCCTGACAATATAGTGGCAACGGGATCGACCTTATCCAATCCTTTGTATTTTGGCGAACTTCCATGAGCCGGTTCAAACATTGCATATTTTTCGCCAATGTTTGCCGAGCAAACTGTCCCTATGCTTCCGATCAATCCGGAGGCTTCTTCAGATAGAATATCCATGAATAGATTAGTGCTGAGTAAGATCGACTGGTTGAATAACTTGGGATTTTTCACAAGTTGTTGCGAAAAATTGTCGATGAAAGATTCTTCCAATTTTATCTTGGGATGTTTGGAGGAAACGCTCCTGACTGCCTCAAGGAAGAGACCATCGGTTTCCTTCAAAATGTTCGCCTTATTGATCGCATAGACAGTAGTCCAATTTCGACGCTCGGCTTCATTAAATGCAAACTCTGTCACTCTTTCGCTTGAAGCTCTCGTTATCTTTCGGATTCCTATGGCAACGTCATTACTTAGGCGGTGCTCTAGTCCGCTGTACATCCCCTCGGTTGCTTCTCTGACGCAAACAAAATCCACTTCGCCCAGAACCGAAATATGGCCCTTGAAGGACTTGATCGGTCGCACATTCGCATAAAGATTGTACCTCTGCCTGATACTTACTGCAACACTCCTTGGAGAACCTGGGGTCCACGGGGTTGTAGTCGGACCTTTGAAACAAGCGTCCGAGGAGTCTAAGACTTTCCACGTTTCATCCGGAACAAGAGAGGGCCCGCCGTGCTTTTCCCACCACTCCAGACCAGCGTCACATTGTATGAATTCTGCTTTGGTTCCGGTAGCCCGGAGTACGGTCAACATAGCTTGAACAAGTTCCGGACCGGTGCCATCTCCTCGAATGAGAGCTATTCGTTTTCCCAAGAGTTCAGTTCAACTACTAGATTTAGCACTGGCATTTTTTCAGATATTGCATTAAGGCTTTGGGTAACGCAAGTGAAACGCCGAATAGAAACCAAAAGAAATGTTTGTCGAAGAATGCAGTTAATTCAATTTCTAAGACTGATTTACAAAGTTAACACAATGAATAACCAATCTCAGTAGTTGGATAACCAGCCTAATTGGCCACTTGGCATTCATTGAAAAAAAAGTAGACTTGTACTATGGAAATTGAACGTGCTTACTTGTCGCAAGAGAACCCATAAATTTACGGGATTATCTGAGATTTCAATCGAAACGAGGGTTCGTGCTTTGTTGGTAGAAGAACTTCAAGATGTTTACGTCAACTGGCTAGAGGGACTCGGCTCATCTTACAGGATGAAGGGCTACTTCGTTCTGCAGCCTTCCGAAGGACAATCTATGAAAATCGCATTTGAAGGAGTAGCATTCGGCGGGAATTATGGGGGTCACAACGTCAGCGTTAATATCTCAGAAGAGAGTGTTCAACTCATCAAAAGTATGGACAACCCGACCGAACAGCAGATTGAAGATCTGATTACGGAAGTCCAGAGACGTCTCTTGAATAACGAAATGATCGTCGATTATGACAGCATAAAGCCAGAAGAGCATAACGCTGATGGTCTGGGTGCGATATAGTTCTCCAAAGGAATTTATTGAGTAAATGTTATGTTTAGGCCGGACACATCATCATCTTCATTGCCGAAATGGAAGTGTTACCGCTGCGGTGAGGTTTATGACCAAGAAATGCCGCCGGATACCTGCACAAGGTGCAATGCGAACGTTTCGTTCTGGATAGACTGGACTGACGCGAAAACTTCACTTGATGAGCCGATTAGTAAGTTCATGATTCGTGAACTTCTTACCATCGATATCAATTCCAGCGCCTGGGATGCAGCGAGAATGATGCGAGAGAGAAAAACAGGCAGTATTTTTGTGACCCAGTCCGGAAGGCCTGTTGGGATCGTTACTGAGAGGGATATGCTCTACAAAATAGTTGCTGAAGATCTTCCGGCTGCGCATGTTTTGTTAAGGAAGATAATGTCTTCCCCGCTTGTCTCGGTGGACGAAAATACTTCAGTAAAGAAAGCGATTGATTTGATGCTGGAGAAGAATTTCAGAAGACTCTTGATCACGCGGGACGAAGTTGCAGTTGGAATGGTAAATCAATACGATCTGTTTATGACCGAAGAACTCAGAGTTACCTCCAGCTAAGGGAATCCTTCTCCGAGAACGAGACTACCCTTCCCAGTCTCGTAGAAAATCGTGAGTTTAGTTTCATCGTCAAATCCCAGCACGAAGTAGTTATCGGTTCCCTGAAGCTCGTATTCGAACGTTGCAATTTTCCTGTTTTCCAGCCGAGATGTAAGTTCCTGAATTTGTTTCTCTGTGAGGTTATCGGAGAAACGATAAATCATGAAAAACAGAAAGCCTTCGCTGAATAAAAACTGATTGTTGAAGAACAACATTTGAGGCAGTTTCTTAGATCTTCCAAGCCACAATTAGCCAGCTAGTTGAGTACCCAAATGGCACTTCTAGAGTCTCGGGAGTATTTCATCAATCTCTGTCTCGATCTAATGACCAAGATCAATGCGACAGATCTTGAACGGAATTAGCCCGATCTGCTTCAAACATATCTCAGCGTTGAAACACACATGGCTCTTTGCAAACACAAAAACTAGGGTCAATATTTTTGAGTTATCAGGATGTGTAGCGGTGGCAGCCTGAGTTACTAAAGTTAGAGCTTCAATCGGTCAGCAGATACTTTGAATATCTAACCAATAAGTCATGTTTAGTGCCTTAGACTGGAAGCAATTCTCACGAGCGCTCTCTGCTTTCGTTCATAAGCATCGATTATTTCTTCGGCCCCGCTGAGGAGGTCTAAAGACACTGGACTGAAGTCAGAGATATTCCTTACTAGGGAAGACAAATTCGTCTTGAAAGTTAGAAGCATCCGAAAAAGATCACTTTCCGCATCCACGGCAGAATCCAACAATAAACCATGTGTTTCTGATTCAATCCCCGCAGTCCTTAGACTAGAATAACCGAGTTTTCCCTTGGAATCTAGACTTGCGAGCCACTTCGCCCAGATCTCACAAGTTCTAGCGACAGCCTCCTGCTCCTCACCTCTTGATGCGTGATCTTTGAGTTGGTCTAGGAGAGTCAGAATTTTGTCTCCCTGCTGAGAAACCAAAACGTCAAAATGATCGTCAATATCTTTCAAATCTTTCCTCGTGGCAACACCAGTGGAAAGAAACCTTTGAAACCGCGAAGCAAGTTTTAGGACGTTTTTCTTCGACTTGCCAGATTCCTGCACTTTGTGTTTCTTGCCAGTTCGGAAAGTCAATCTTTCGAAGGGTCATTCGGCGATTTTAAAAGCTTGTTCATTTTCAAAAAGCTTATTCGAACTTGACTCTTGCTTTGACTTTCTTTTCTACGTCGTCTCTTGCAAATAAATTGTTATATTTTTCAGACAGTAACAACTTTGAGTACATGAGACATTCGTCATCATTCAGATATTGAAACATGTACTGACCTGCATACGGGCTCGGCAATCCTTCTCTCGTATCGAATTCAATATGAATTAGAGGATCGCCTCGACGTATTGTAATTGGAGCTCTTTCGTTGTTCAAATTTACTAATTCGAGGGCGAGCCTGCCAACGAATCCACTGTGAACCTTAACTGAATTCAGAAAAGATAGACCCAGCCGGCCAAACTTACTTTTTGCAGTGAGATGTCCTACCAAATCAGGGGGTGTAAAAATTACTTCGTGCGAAATGACATTTCTATGCTCCAGATAATTCAGAGTAACCTCTTCTCTCACCGTTAGAACATAGCCATCGCCATCGAAAAGCTCGTAATCAAATGGATAGATTGTCTTTTGATTTTCTACGAGCTTTATTAGTTCGCTTTTTCCTAAGACTGTCATCGCTCTTGAAAACCTCAGCTGGATCAAAGTATTTCACAATATTGCCGAGCTTCAAACTCGGACACACTTTCTATCAAGTGATTTGAGTCTATTATCAATTTAGAAAGAGTTCTGCAAACATTGAACAGCGAAGATTTTGCGAAGCTACTGATGGCCGAAGAACGAAGAGAGTGGCAAAATCCCGAAGAAATTATCGAGCAAATTGGAGTCGCTGCTGGCTCAAGCGCAGCAGATCTTGCCTGCGGCCCAGATTCTTTACAATTCCACTTGCGAGGTCAGTTGGGAGTCTGGGAGAGATTTACGCGGTGGATATTGATCCTGTCATGTTGAGTTATTTGAAGGCAAACTTGGAAAGTTCAAACTCTGAGAAAGATCTCTCCAAAGTAAATATTATCGAAGCGGATGTCTGCAACACGAGTATTCCAGATCAAAGCGTGGACCTGATTATTTTCGCAAATATTCTGCATGACTTGGAGGATAGAAGATCGTTCTTCAAGGAGTTGAAACGAATCTCGAGAAAAACAGCTCGTGTAATCGACATTGATTGGCACAAAAGGAACA
>DATNHH010000158.1:0-3143 GCA_035605055.1 Nitrososphaerales archaeon | reverse complement strand
CCCGGTTTTAGTCCAGGGATCCTAGATTACTTGATCGAAACTAAGAGTGTCAGGGGAATAATTGTTGAAGGTACCGGATTAGGGCATGTTTCTCACAGCACGGTCTCAAAGATCTCTACACTTGTGAAGAAAGGCATTTTTGTCGGAATGACTTCCCAGTGCATATGGGGCCACGTCGACTTAAACGTCTACGAGACTGGGAGGGATCTTGTTGCTGCTGGTGTTATCCCATTGGAAAATATGTTTGCAGAAACCGCGTTCGCGAAGTTATCCTGGGTTCTTGGGAATTTTCGATCAACAACAGAAATCATGCTGAAGAATTTCGTTGGAGAATTCAGTTTGAGAATCTTGCTGAAGCAGAAAGAGATTCAAGCGGAGATGTAAATTCGATTTGGGAAGCAAGGCTTCGGACGCCGCTCTTGATCTTAATTCGATCAACCTGAAAATCGGACTCGAGGTTCATCAGCAACTGGCAACGAACACCAAGCTGTTCTGCGCATGCCCTCCCTTTTCTGAACAGTCTGAGGAAAGTTTTTCAGAAAACATTCCGCGGTTTTCAAGAATTCTCAGACCTGTCTCATCTGAACTTGGTGAATTCGACGAAGCAGCTCAGTTTGAGTCGCGAAGAGAGATCAAGGTTAACTATGTTGCCCCTTTTGAGACAAGCTGCCTGGTTGAAGCAGATGAAGAACCTCCTCATCCCATAAGCGTCGAAGGTCTCGAAACAGCTCTGATCTTTGGATTGTCGTTGAACTCTCGAATAGTCGACGAAATCCATGTGATGAGAAAAATCGTCGTTGATGGTTCCAACACGTCTGGCTTTCAGCGGACCGCGGCGATTGCTTTGGGTGGCGAGCTCAAGTTCGGGGAGGATAAGAAAGTAAGAGTACAGTCGATAAGCCTCGAAGAAGATGCCGCCCGTGCTATCAAGGATGAAATTGAGGTTAGATCTTCCGGAGGTCGCAGTTACGCTCTCGACCGCCTAGGATCTCCTCTTGTTGAGGTTGCTCTTGCCCCAATAGAAGGATCTCCGGACGACGCGGAAGAAGCGGCCAAAACACTTGGTAAGCTAATGAGATCCACTGGCCGGGTTGCAAGAGGAATCGGAACTATCAGGCAGGATCTCAATATCTCTGTGATGAATGGTAGAGTAATCGAAGTAAAAGGCGTTCAACGCCTAGATCAGTTTAGGAAAGTCATCTATTTTGAGGCAGCTAGACAAAAGTTCTTTTTTGATCTGGCCGACGAGATCAAAGAAAGAATTGGGAATAGTCTAGAAATTACTCAGTTTGATGCTACCGACATTTTCAAGAGCACGAGTTCGAACATACTGAAAAAAATTCTAACAACAGATACTGCAAGTGTTGCTTGCATTATTGTAAAAAAGTTCGCAGGCTATATAGGAAAAGAAAATGAGTTTCATTCTCGCTTGGGAAAGGAGCTCGGCGCGATCGCCAAATCGTACGGGTTGGGAGGAGTTTTTCATTCTGACGAGCTGCCAAATTATGGAATTACTTCGGACGAAGTCTCTTCTGTTCGCAGTAAATTTAGACTAAATCGGGATGATGCTTTTGTTTTGGTCGCCGGAGATTCGGCTAGAGTTCAGCGAGTAGCTGACGCTATCATCGCCAGAATCCGTCATGCGCTGAAAGGGGTGCCGGCCGAGACGCGTGCCGCGAGCATCGAAGGGGAAACATCCTTCCTTAGACCGCGCCCGGGCTCAGCCCGTATGTATCCAGAAACCGATATTCCGCTGATTCAGGTGTCTGGATCTACTATCAGCAGACTGAGAGCACAGATCCCCGAACCTTGGGACAAGCAAGTGAGATCGTTTTCAACCAAACACAATCTGACAGCTCAACTTGCGGAGCCTCTCTATGACTCGGACAGAAAGAATCTTTTTGAAAGAGTTGTTGGCGAAACGAAATTGGCTCCATCCGTCGTAGCCTCTGCATTGGTCGACACAATGCTCTCTCTTTCAAGGTCAGGTGTGCCTGTGGAAACCTTGAAGGATGATGCTCTTTGGGAAACCTTCGTTGCCTTGAACGAAGGAAGGTTTGCCAAGGAAGCGATTCAGACCGTCATCAAGGAGATGGCAACTAATCCGAATCTTTCACTCGAGGATGTTCTCTCAAAAGCGGGATTGAGCCGGATGACCCACGGAGAGCTCCTAGGGATAGTAGATGAAGTGATTGCGCAGAACTCGAGTTTAATCACTGCCAAAGGGGTGTCCGGTTCTCGCAGTACTCTGATGGGAAAAGTCATGCAGAAAGTACGAGGGAGGGCAGATGGGAAGCTAGTTAACGAGACTCTTTCAGAGCGTTTGGATTCGCTCGAACATAAAAGTTAATGAAACAAGGAGAATGCCTCGATTACTTCATGTCTGATGATTCAAAAAATCCTTCTCCGGGAGAAAAAAGTGAAAAACTTCTAGTTGCGATAACTCTTGGAGACGCGAGAGCAGAGTTTTCTGGATCGGCTGAGATTGTAATGCAATCGATTAACAATTTTATCTTAAGAAATATTCCCGAGATGGATCTTGCGAAGAAACTGTCGATGAACTTTAGCACAAAGGATCTTGTTGAGAAATTCAAAGATTATGTGAAAATAACTCCCGAAGGCCCTCGAGTTTGGGCAGAAGGGGCTAAACTAAGCGATAAAGAGGTTGTTGCCCTTCAATTGGTAGCTCAGAGAATTGCTTCAGAGACCAGGGTAGGATCTTCCGCATGGCTCAGTCTAACGACTCTCCAAGAAGCTACTTCCCTCAATCCAAAGTCGTTGAGTTCCAGATTGAGTGAAATGTTGAAGGCGGGCTACGTGGCTAAGCAATCAATGGACGATAAATCCCAATTTAGGATAAGCACAGTTGGGATTGAATGGCTCTCTAACTTGCTAATCAAGAAATAGCATTCCGAAAAAGTCATGCCGATGGAACATTCTGTGAAGTGCTGCCTTCAGATTTTGAGCTGCTCGGTGGTTTTTTCTGAATGTATGCATAGTTACGCATGTTGCCCTGCCGACTCAACACGGCCTCCTTAACCAAATCCGTGAGTGAATGAGAGACCGCAGATCTGTCGTAGTGATATCCTCTCCGAGCAATTTCTTCGTGCACTTCCGAGAGCGACCTAGCCTCCGAGAACCAA
>DATNHH010000157.1:0-5140 GCA_035605055.1 Nitrososphaerales archaeon | reverse complement strand
TGGGAGACATTCTGGAGAAAGCTAAAGAAATAACTCTGCTGACCGAGGGTAACTCCCGCCTTGACATGAAGCTCGCCGGAAGAAAATCACTAAGACTTTCGAGCATACTTTCTTCTCCAGGAAACTGGGGGGCGGTTCCGGACTATGCCGAAGCTGCAGTGGCTCCGCTTGAAACCGGATCGACAGGGAAACTCCGAGTGAACGGGATGATCGTTAGCTTGGGAAAAGTGGACTATCCTGTTGACCTGAAATTTGTATCTGGAAAGCTGGTCAAGATCGACGGAAAGCGCACTGCTTCTGATTTTGAAAAATTGCTAGGAAATGACCCAACAGCAAGAATTCTTTGCGAACTCGGATTCGGAACAAACCACTTGAGAAGAGACTTACGTGGAGAATTCGATGACAAAAAAGCTCTCGGGTCTGTACACATTGCTCTGGGCGACAACCACACTTTCGGCGGAGAAAACAGATCTGCTCTACATATCGACTGCTTGGTGGTCAAACCCACAGTTTTGATTGACGGAGCGGCTCTTGATTTAATGTCAGTCTAGTTTTTGTCTGAAGAATCTTTCCGTTTTCTTCTGCTGATATATTTCCGAAGCGTTGGAATAATTCCTTTTGGAAGTACTACTGCAACAAACATTATCATGATTGAAAAAACCAAAACTTCGAAAGAAGTCCCCTGAAAGTAAACGACGGCACCGTAGCTAACAGCGCTGAAAAGAATGGCGCCCAAAATTGGACCTTCAAATGTTCCGATGCCACCGATTATGACCATGAAAGCCGGGAAAAGTGAAAAGGAAAGATTATCGAATATCGTCGTGTTGACGGCTCCGATTATGCCCAGGTAGTACGCACCGGCCACAGAGGCAATGAACCCGCTTACAACTAGGGTGATTGTCTTGAACATAAGAACGTTCACGCCAAGTGCAGATGAAGCGTACTCATCATCTCCTATTCCTCGAAGAGCCATTCCGATGCGAGATCTCATTAGAAGTAGAATTCCAAAAATTGTAATGCCGCACATCCCAAGCCCCGTATAATAGAAGAGCGTGGGATTTAGGACAATCCCTATTGGGACGTCAAAGTTCGATTTCTTCGCAAAGTACTCTACCAGTGGTTTGAGCAAGAAGGGTATGACCAACGTTCCGATGGCAAAGTAGTCACTTCTGAGCCTGAAAGTTGGGGTCAGGGCAAGTGCAAGGATTGCTCCGACGAGTCCCGCGACCAGCATCGCGGGAATGATCGATACTCCAAGGTTCAGCAGAACACTCGAAACGACACAACCCATTGAGAAAAAAGCTCCTATCCCTAGGTTGATCAAACCGGCGTAGCCTCCCAGCAAGTTCCAGCTCTCTGCGAGAGTGATCCAGACCAGATAAATCACGTATTGCCCCAAAGCATTCTGATTACTCGCACCCACAAAGAATGGGACGAGCCCTGCGAGTACGAGGCCTAGGAGCGTCACCCACGCAGAATTGTTATGGGACGACTTGAACAATCCCAGTCCGAACATTCTGAGCTTCAGAGCTGGAGAACCTGATTTGGTCTTCTCTGAAGAGTTAGTCTCTTTGCTCTGCGCCAAAATCTAAGATCACTTCACAACTTTGCCGAAGAATCCAGAGGGCCTGACCATCAACACTATCAGAAATATCAAAAACGTAAGAAGCACCCCAATGTCGGACGGGAAGCTATACTGCGTTAGAACTTCCAGCGCGAGGAAATTGGAACCGCTGATAAGTAAACCCACCACTAACCCCGCAATCAGAGTGCCGATTACGCTACCAACTCCTCCAAGAATTATTATTGCGAGAATCAGAGGTAGAAGCGAAACATCTGCCTCCGTGGCAAACACTGAGTTCGTGAATGCATAGATACCACCGGCTATCCCTGCGAGGCCCGATCCAAGCGCAAATGAAAGAATTCGGGTCTTTCTAATGTCGATGCCAGAGAACTCTGCTGCTTCCCAATCTTGAGCAGTCGCTCGGATTCCGTTTCCGTAGTAAGTTCGAGTGAGAAAGAGATGCAAGAGTGGAATCGTCAAAAAGGCTAGCAGAAAGGCGATGAGCTGCGGCTCTGGGAAGGTTATTCCGCCTAGGTTGAGTACATTGCTGGAATAGGCCTGATTTTGCGCTATTGCACCGTTGCCGTAAGATGGATCGATGACCGGAATCAAGACGAGTCTGTATGATTGAGTTGGCGAAATTGTAATCGGAAAAATCAAACCATTAGTTATCACATACTCGATGAAGATTGACAGCCCGAAAGTTGCAAGAAGAGGGCCCTCGAATCCTTTGTTTTCTGTCTTGTAAATAAGCCCAAAGTAAGTCAGTACCCCGAAAACAATCAGCACACCAAAATCGAGAACAATCGAGATCAACGGATCCAGATGCAAAACCGGAGTAAGTAGAATCGAGAAATCGATCGTGACGAAAGCAGCAATGACGATGAATGCGCCATGAGCGATGTTCAGAATCTTTTGAACTCCGTAAATCAGTGATAACCCTACCGAAGCCAGCGCAAGAAACCCGCCTTGCAGTAATCCATTGACCAGATTCTGAACAATATCTGTCAGACCGACAGGCACTATGAAACAACTCCAAGGTAAGCAGTTTGGATTCGAGGATCGTCGATCAATTCTGAGCTTTTGCCGGCGATAGTTATCTTTCCATTTTCCAGCACGTATGTCCTGTCTGATACTTCCAGTGCTCTTTCAGAGTTTTGCTCTGCCATGAGTATTGATGTGCCATTTTCCCGGATTTTCTCGATAGCAAAAAGTACGTTCTCAAACATGATTGGGGAAAGTCCGAATGACAACTCGTCGAGAAGAAGAAGTTTAGGGTTTGACATCAGCGCTCTGCCTATCGCGACCATTTGCTGTTCACCGCCCGAAAGGGTGCTAGCCTGCTGTCCTCTCCTTTCCTTCAAAACCGGAAACAGCAGGAAAACCCGATCAAATCTTTCCTTCAAATCGTTGCATCGTGCAGGCGCCCCCATTCGTATGTTCTCCTTCACGCTCATCTCTGGAAAGAGCCTTCTTCCCTCGGGAACGTAACTTATTGATCTGTTAACAATTGAATGAGGCCGCAGAGATCGAAGCGAACTCCCGTTGTAAACGACGTCACCATCAGATTGTTTCACTATTCCCATGACTACCTTGAGTAGAGTTGATTTGCCGGCACCGTTGGCTCCGATCAAGGCCACGATCTCGCCGTCTCCAACCTGAAGAGAGACGCTCCATAGAACTTGGATTCTACCATATCCGGCAGAAACCTTCTGAACCTCAAGAGTCAGACTTGTTTTTCACTTTCCGCCAAATCTTGTGTTGTGGTTTGTGAGCCAGACTGAGGGAGGACATTACTCTTTTTCCCCGCTCTTTTTTCTCCCATGTACGCCCGAATCACTTCCACGTTTGTCGAGATTTGATCAGGGGAACCCTCAGCGATCTTGGAACCATGATCCATGACAATAATCTTGCTACAAAGTTTCATGACCGCCTTGACAACGTGCTCTATAACAAGAATTGAGATCTGTTTTTCAGAATTCAGCCTTCTAAGCAAATCTAGAGTGCTAGAAATCTCGGATGGGTTCAGACCTGCCATGACTTCGTCGAGCAATAGTAACTTCGGACGAGTGGCAAGCGCTCTCGCTAGTTCGAGCCTCCTTTGTTCAGCTAAAGAAAGATCCGCAGCTGGATCGAATGCCCTCCCTGAGAGAGATGTATATTCGATTATTTCTAGAGCGGATTCTTTTGCTTGCTTCATAGACCTAGTTTTCTCTCTACCAAATAAACGACCCATCATCACATTTTCGATTACGGTCATTCTGCCCAATGGGCGCACCGTTTGAAAAGTCCTCGCTACGCCAAGCTGAGATATCTTATGTGGTTTCTGTCCCACAATCAGTTTTTCTTCAAACAGTATCCTACCTGAATCTGGTTTGTAGGCACCGGTGATCAGATTGAACGCTGTTGTTTTCCCTGCACCGTTGGGGCCTATTAACCCGACGATCTCACCTTTGCCCAGGCCGAGCGAAAGATCTCTGACGGCAATGAGCCCTCCAAAAGTCTTCGTCACCGAATCAATTGTCAGCAAATAACTCATAGAATTCGCTCTTGAAAAAAAGTGGCTTTCAAGACTCGTTGAATTTTTTGTTTTATGCTTTGTCTAATATTCTCATCAAGAATCATGAATATCTGGATCAGGAAAGATCAACATAAGATCACTATCAATAGAAGTACGGCGATTTCTGGAAAAAAGTCGATCCGAGTACGAGAGAGATTAACTAAGAAGTCCCCGGCAAGGCAGTTCGATGTTCAAAATAGCTTAGATCTGAGTTCATTGCATTAGGGAAGACTGCTATCGTGTTTCTCATCCGGTATCGGGGATGGTGGTATCGGTTCAATCTTCGTGACCTCCACCGGCGTAGAAGCTGAATCTGAACTGGGCTTTTCTTTTTGCACCCTCTTCTTTGATTTTTTGGTTGTCTTTATTTTCTGAATCGGTTTCGGCGGAGCGGTCGGCTGTCTTTTCGAAAGTACCGATGCCCACGGATTGTCCCTTGCGGAATCGGGAATCTGTGGACCACCGACTCCTGGTGTCGAAAACTCGGACGAAAAAGATGTTTCGGGTTGGAAGGAATAATCGTTTGTCATTTCTCCCATTCCGCTTCCTTCCTGAACGGAATCTGCGCTAGGCAGATTTTGAGCCAAAGTCTCCCTGAGAGTCGATGGCAGAGTTTCCATTTCACCTACAGGTCCAACAGTCGATAGCCGGTCATTCACGGGCGCGTTAACCGCTCCCACCAAACTGCTGAGTCTAAGAGCAGGATTCGGCGCATTGACCTGCGCAATTTCCTCCCTTAACTTTGCGATCTCCGAGTGGATAGATGTGATCTTGTTTTCTAGAGAACCGTCCTCCTTAACGGTCGCAGGACCATTCAACGGTATAGTGTTTCCAAATTGAGAACTTGAGGAAGACGATATGATCATGATCGTGTTGGAACGGGCAATGAGTAGCTGAAGCGCAATGCGGAAAACAATTACTATCGAGCAAAGAACCAAGCCTGTGTAGAGACCCATTGCCAGTCCTCTTTGATTGAGAAGGTAAAGCTGAAAATTTGGATCGGTAATCGGACGCAG
>DATNHH010000156.1:0-6816 GCA_035605055.1 Nitrososphaerales archaeon | reverse complement strand
CTGACGGAGCGAAGCTGATGAACTCGATGCTAAAATCTTGACTCTGAGAAAAATCATGTAAAGTGTTAACTATCGCGCACGATCAAGTCGATTTCCGATGGCATTTTCACTTCGATACAGGTTCAGCCAAAAGTTCAGAGTGCCGGCTCGTGATGCGTTCGAATGGTGCACAAGCTATGATCCAAACGATCTTACTCTAATGGGAGACGTGGGAAAAAGATCAATCAACATCATTTCAGAAACTACGTTGATTCTGGATGATACTTACAAGATTGGAAAAGCGATCAACAGAACAAAAAAATTAGTACCAACTTTATCCGGCCGACCTATTTTGGGTAAGTACTCATCTGATAGGCCCCACAAAGTATTCCCAGTTTCTGTACAAGATTTCTCCGGAATCTAAATCTAGCTCACGGCTAGACTTTACCGGACTGGAAATTGAGTGCGGCTCCGAGAAGAAAACGAAACAAGACATTTCTGCAAGAGCTCAAGAATTAAGGAAACTTGATTCAATCGCTTGGAAGAAGCTTACTGAAGAAATGGAACGGGACTGGAAAAAGAACCTTCGAAAAATCTGATTGAGGAAAAGAAGGAAAACATCCAACTAGCTCACCTGCGATTGGAAAAAAATACGACAGGTGAGTTAGTTGAGCGAAGCTAAGCTTCTGCTTGTTACTTCTTCTTCTTTGTTTTCTTAGCTGGCAAAGGTACTTGCGAAAGTGGTGATCAATCCACTTACTTAAGTATCTTCCGTTTTTCCCTATTTTTTCGAAATCTCGATCGAAATCTGGGAAAACAGAGGGATTTGGATGAAATTAGGGCAGTAGGTGATCGATTCGGACGGTCAATTGATTCCCGACGGGTGCTTACCTCTCATATCGCAACTTGATTTCTTGAAGCGATTCCTTATTCCGGTATTGACAGCTATTCTTTTCTCCGTTAGAGCTGAAAGGTTTTCGGATGACGTAATTGATCGATCCGGTAGTAGAATTCTCTCATGTCAGCGTTAACATTCAGGGCAATAGAGCCCTCTCTGATGTTAGTTTTAGGATAAATTCCGGCGAAAAATGGGCAATAGTCGGTCCGAACGGATCAGGCAAGACGACGCTTCTCAAGATTGTCAACGGCTATCTTCGTCCTTCTGCCGGGGAAGTTTCCGTCTTAGGGGGCAGGTTCGGCGAGACAAGTCTGCCGGAAATCAGGAAAAAATCCGGTTTCGTAAGCTCGTACCTCGACAATCTTCTAGAATCGGACGACAACACTCTGGATATCGTTGTGAGTGGAATGTATGGAGCAACGAGGTTATGGGGAGTTCCCCCGAAGGAGGATGTGAAGAGGGCGCGAGAGATCCTTAGGGAGCTGGGATGCGTAAAGTTCGAGGATAGGAGACTGCGGGAACTCTCCCAGGGTGAAAGGCAGAAAATACTGATTGGAAGGGCATTGATGCCTGATCCTGGGTTGCTAACCTTCGACGAACCGTGCGCGTCTCTCGATCTGGGAGCCAGGGAGTCTTTCCTGACGGGAATAGAAGCGATCGCGAACGACCAGAAAAGAGCCGATCTCGCGATGATTTACGTCACCCACAGGATAGACGAGATTCCAGATTGTTTCACTAACGTCATCTTGATGAAGAAGGGAAAACCGATGGCGATCGGAAAAATCAGAAAAATTATGACCGGCAAGAACCTTAGC
Source organism: Nitrososphaerales archaeon (assembly GCA_035605055.1). Taxonomy (GTDB): domain Archaea; phylum Thermoproteota; class Nitrososphaeria; order Nitrososphaerales; family CADDZS01; genus DATLTL01. The sequence continues at coordinate 5,124 of DATNHH010000156.1, read as the reverse complement.
GATTGTTTTGATGTTAAAGTGGAAGTAAAACGCTGGCGGGATAGACTCTACCCTGTCGTGGTCTGAGACCGCTTTCTTGGAGGGTTTGCTTTGCCGATCTCCAAAATAGAGCGTAATTTGGTTTGGCAAACCATCAAAAGATCACTGAATTTTTCTGGAAGAGGAACAAAAAGCCTTTCTTTCTTCGGTTCGCTAGTTTTGGATAACTGGCACAGTGAAACATGATGGAAGAGTATGACCTGCTTCAGTGCATCGATAAGGGACTAGAACCGTTCGGATCTAACGTAAAGCAATCGATTTTCTGGAAAATGTCAATTCTTCACAACTATTCACGTACCGAGGTCATCGAAAATCCTGAACTTTTGACCGACGTAATCAGAGAAACTCTTAGCGACAGCTCGATCGCAGTTGAAGAATCGATAACCAACGAGATCAGACAAAAATTTACTATTCCCTACAAGGAATCCGAGTCGCTGGTTGATGTTATCAGAAGCGCTAAGAGACAGATAATCAATATTTACAGTAATACGGTAACTGTGTCATCCTGAATAGCTAGCTTCACTTTTCTGCCTCATACCATATAGTAATCGATGTCGTTTCTCGAAAGCTCATGTTTCCTGGATGCAAGAGACTTTCCTTAGACGGAAAATGATTTGAAATCGATCTACCGAAAATATCTCGCATGACGTTTTCTGAGTTTGGAATCGGCATCGCAAACCTCGCGGGATTCCTTGCTCTCTTTTTCATCATTGCAACTGCTGTAATGATGTTCATAAAGACCCGCCTTTTCAACAGGTACCCTTCGTACCAGAAGTTGCTGCGAAATACTCACATCATCCTCGCTTCGCTAGGCGGCGCGTTCCTGTTACTGCATGCTGATTATTTCGTAAACGCACCGATCTTGAATACGGGAATTTTTCTCGGTTATCTCTCGACAGCAATCGCGCTCATAGTGTGGTTCACGGGGTTCTCGTTCCTTGAGCGGCTGAAGTACTCACTTCTCTATCATGGATCGCTCTCGCTATTTGCCATCTCTCTAATGGTAGTTCACACTATTGAACTTGGATTCAACATCTCTCTTGAAATTTCAGAAGCGATCCTGGCAACCATTGTGGTTATAACATTCTCTCGGGCGCTTTTGCATGTAAACAAGATCCTGAACAAGAAAAGCGTGGTGGCGAGGCAATCTTAGTTTTGAAGCGAGGCGAGCTGATCTGGAGGGTTGTATCCATTTCGTTTTTTGTCGCAGCATGTGCAATCGCACTAATAGTTTTAGTTCAAATGCTTCAAACATTCAGCTAGGGTTTCTACTGATAACCTGTGAAATTGTGGAGCGTTAATTGGCGTAAGAAACAAACTGGCTTCAAATAGTTCTCAATCGACAATTCCTAAGACAGATTATTTCATTATTTGAGATAAGATGGCGGACCGATCTAGAAATCTACAGTTACGAGCCCGATCTGACATTAGCAAATTTTCCGGAGTGGTGGAATGAAAAATTCGTTCCTCAGTACGGAGCTGTTCCCCTGAACAGCCTATGATTTCAATTCTATGTCCAGGTTGAGTACGTCTGTTGAACCGATGTTTTCAATTTCGTGTGTGATTCCGTCGGAGTAGGTCGCCTGCCCCTTTGCAATTTCCGCTATCCGGCTGGATCCATCGGGAAAAGTAAACTTGACCTTCGCGGGATTCATGGTGTACGCGACGTATGCAGAGTGAGTGTGCATGGGCATCTTCTCCCCTACAGACAATTTGATTTCGATGATCTTCACGCGGTCGTTGTCAAGAAGTACCTTCTTTTCTACCATGGTTCATTTGAAATTTCTTGTATATTTTAAGAGATCAATCAGGCTTTTTTCGGAACAAATTTTAGCGAGATCGAGTTAACACAGTGTCTCGAATCCTTCGGAGTAAAGCCCTCTCCATCAAACACGTGCCCCAGATGAGCTCTGCAGTTGGCACACTCGATCTCGATTCTCTGGCCGTCGGGATCAGGGAGCCTCTTCACGGCGCCCTTTATCTCATCGTCAAAGCTCGGCCATCCGCATCTTGCATCAAACTTGTCTTCTGATCTGTATAGCGGAGCGTCGCACCTCTTGCAGATGTACAAACCCGGCTGTAAGTTTTCTACATACTCGCCGCTAAACGGTCTCTCGGTACCCTTGCGAACAATAACCCTCTCTTCTTCAGCAGTCAGTTTGTTCATTTTGAATACAACTTTGGATCAATTGTATGTCCTAATGAATATCCTTTCCCTTCCATGCTTGCGCTTTCTCGCAAAAAGCTTCGATTTCCTCTTGGGTCTTTGAGCAGTGCCGGTAGTGATTGATTATTTCTCGCAATGCTTCCTCGATTGGGGTTGGAGCTCCAGGGCAGGATGCGTCGAGCTGGGCCCTGATCTCGACGAGGGGCTGCCAGATATCTTTAGGGATGTGGAGAGGAATGCTTTCCTTGGCTATGGTCATACGATCTCGCTGATTGACTGCTTCACTGCACTAGGAAAAAAACGTTCTGATCGATTTAGTTCCTATGTTTGCAAGGCAGCCAGATTATCGTACCAAATAGAATGGAATCTTTGGAAGCGTTGCCAAAATAGCAGTATTTCCCTCACACAGAATCAATCTAGTTGCGTGGAAGGGTTCTGGGGAATCTTAATCTGCGAAACTAATTCATTTTGGAAATATTCTCATACTACTTTTCGGTAGATTGTTTATTTGTTGTATCCGTAGCATTAGAAAAACCTCTCAAAGATTCATTAGCTGCAAATATGATTTCTTGAATTAGATTAATGGACAGCTTAAGATGTACCAGAATCCATTCGATAACTACAAGGGGAATCCTCAGCGGAAACGATCACTGAACTGGAGAGGCTGTCTTTGTGAAGACTATGGCAGTCCTCGGAAGCAAGAAAAAGGAAAAATGAAGTGAGCTCTCTTACGATCCAATTGCTCCAGTTGATTTCATCGGTAACCTCTAGTTTTGTGAAACATCAGGAACGATGGTCTGCATCACTCTTTGGATTATCTCGCTTTCCCTGAATGGGAGACTTTCTGAGAGGACAAGGCAAACCTCCAATGAATTTTTGCTTAGTCTTGCAATTTGGTAGTGGATCCCGCATTTCGGGCAGGTAGTTTCTTTCCATCGGGATTTATCGACGGAATTGAACACTGGAAGAGTCTCGACTTCAACTGTAGGGATAAATCTCGCAGAACAACTCCTGCATTTTTCCAAGTACTGTGGCCTAGTCATGGCAGATGGAAACGGCAATCGGTGTATATCTTGAAGGTTTCTTTTACTAATCTTCAATACGAGTGAAAATGCGCTATACTAAAGTTTAGTATTAATCGTGTGTTCAGTTTTTGCCAGATCTGGATCAAATGTGAGTCTGCCCCGACGATATGAGTGGAACTAGAGGACAAATGTAAAAGCAAAAGTAGAATTGCCGTTTGATCACCGTAGAGTCAGTCTAGCGTTGAAAACTCCAGTTAGCCCATAGAAAGCTCCCTCTAGATGGAATTCCTTCTTCTGAGAGTTCGGTATGCTTGCGATGCGAAGATCAAGATTGCCGCCAAATTGATCGAGACGGCGAACAGAAAAAGGGATGTAAGGACTCCTGGTCTGAGCAACGTTAACAGAATAATGAGAGTTGTACAGAAAAAAATTGTATATGTGGTCTGGAACGGAATCAGGGACCTTCTTATCCTGATCATATTCTCGAAGACGAGGCGATCGACATAGTATCTCCCCCCGCTCTCCTGTTCCTTAACTAAGCCAGCTGAGATCAACTTGTTTATGTGATACTGGGGTATCGAGGCTGAACTCAGGCCAAGCGCGCGCTGAATCTCATGGAGACCCATCGGTCTCCCCTCTTTGTACATGAACCTGTAGATCCTGAGTGTGGTCCCTCTGAGTACATCGTCATCCGTACCCGGAGACCCACCCGATCCATTCTTGCTCATGGTCTTCTAGAGTTCTGGACATGCCGTTCAATTAATGTACATCTTGAAGCTTTCCTCATCCAACCTTCGTTTAGCCTGTACTAAAGATCAGTATTATTAGGTCCTCGCATATTCTAAGAGACTGTTGGGTTATCTTGGCCGAGTACCGTAGGCAGATTGCAGTGGGTGGTATCGCCGCCGTTCTCCTTGCGATAAGCATAGCTCTCGCCGTGATTTATGTTCCCACCTTGAATTTGCAGAGCGCGACGATCTCGGCCTCAATTTCATCGACAACCAACAGCACGAGTTCAAGTTCTGCGGTCACGATTCATGTTAATAGGACTACTACCTCAAACAACGGCCCAACTTCAAGCTCGGAACAAACAAGGAGCTCGAAGACGCAGACTGTCACAGTGACTGTAACAAGAAACGGAACCGTGACGACAGTATATCGAAATGGCACGACGACCGTATATCAAAACAACACCGAGACAACGACGGTGACAGTAACATCGATTTTCATTGGTTCTTCCACGGTTTCTAATGCCTGTCCCCCATATGGCGGATCGGGGACACCGTTGTACTGCATCCCCATGATGATTTCAAACACACAGCTATCGCCAATAGCCTCTGGTACCCAAATCATGTTGAGGGTAGATTGGGCGAGCTTCTCTTCTTATCTTGCTCCTAACGTGGGCAACGTGGTATTTGCTGATGCGTCCGGCAACCCTGTATACGCCTGGTGTGAATCAAGCTGCACGAACACTCAGCCCATTTCGAACTTTTGGATAAAGGACGACGCCGCTATTCCGCCGGCCGGTCAGCAAGGAATATTCATGTACATCTTTCCGATCTCGCAGATTCAGTACAGTAGTACCGGATACTGGGGTGCTTTCCCAATCATAACCGCGACCTACGGACAATATGATAACGGGCCCAAGGTTTTCGACTTTTACAACAATTTTAACGGCACGGCTTTATGCAGTTGCCTGACGGCCGTTCCATTTCTCGGAGGTCTCTATTCGGGCGGATCGGCAAACTACAGTGTTTCCAACGGGCTTACCATTACTGCGATCGGAGCTCCCAGTGGAGCGGGATTCGGGTACCATATTTACTTGAACACTCCGGAATCGTTCACCGCGATCGATTCTAACGTCGTAGCGACAGATCTTCCAACTAGCGTCGG
>DATNHH010000155.1:0-6208 GCA_035605055.1 Nitrososphaerales archaeon | reverse complement strand
TTTCTTCGCATTCTGTTCGACGAGGAGGACAGTGAGCCCCAAGGTTGTGGGCAGTTCCGCTACCTTTCTAAGGACTTCACCTGCAAGTTTAGGCGATAGGTTGGCCGTTGGCTCATCGAGCATTATCACCTTCGGTTTGCGTATCAACGCCATCGTCATTGCCACCATTTGCCTTTCTCCACCGCTCAGATTCTGAGCCTTGGACTTCATGTAATTTGACAACTGCGGAAACATGTCTAGTCCAGTTTTCAATCTTGAATCAAACTCCGCGTCCGAAACCGTATAGCCGGCCATTTTGAAATTCTCTGAAACAGTTAGCTGTGTAAACACACTTTCAGTCTGAGGGAGATAGGCAAGTCCACGCTTCGCGATCTCATGTGCAGGTAGACCCGAAATCTTGCTTCCGTCAAGAGAAACACTGCCGTGGTAAATTGAAGTAAGCCCAGCTATAGTCTTGAGGAGTGTACTTTTCCCCGAGCCATTCGGACCAACTATCACGGTGATTTCCTTTTCGGCAGCCTGCATAGAAATATCATTGAGTATCTGTAGTCTGCCATAACCGGCGGAAATTGTTTCAACTGTAAGCAAATTATATTGAATTCCTTTGTTTCAACCGCCAAGATAAACGTCGATCACTCTCATGTCTGAAGTCACTTCCTGTGGGGTTCCCGAGGTCAGGAATTTTCCGTACGCCATAACAATGACAGAATCGACATAACTTAGAGCAATGTCAAGCCTATGTTCGATTATCAGAAATGCAACTCCGTAATTGTCTCTAATCTTTACCAATGTCGAAAAAATTTGATGTGCCAAGGTTGGGTTCACTCCAGAAATCGGTTCATCTAGAAGGATCATGTTTGCATCACTCATTAGAGCCCTCCCTATTTCCAAGAGCTTCAATTGCCCTCCGCTCAAAACCCCTGCGAGCTTGTCCCACATATGTGACAAGCCAACCATGGCGAGAACTTCGAATCCCTGTTCAGCTGTTTTTGTTTCTTCGTTTATCCACGCCCTCTTGGAGAGGGATCTAGCAAAACTTTCGCCCGGGTTGTCTTTTTTGGCAACCATGACGTTCTCAAGAACAGTAAGCTGGGGAAATAACGCAGGAATTTGAAAAGTACGGGCAAGTCCTAGTTTGAATATTTTATGCGGCGGAAGTCCTGTAATTTCCTTTCCGTGAAATAATACGGCACCAGAATCTGGTTTGTACAATCCTCCAATCACGTTGATCAGAGTTGTCTTGCCCGATCCATTGGGACCCATTAAAATTGTTAGTGACTTTTCTTCGGCGCCGAGCGTTACGTCATCCAGAGCAATCAGATTTCCGAATGACTTGCGGATCTTTTGAACCTCTAAGGCAAGAACCAATGTCTTTCAGATCAAGGTATTCAGGATTGTGAAAAGAAAACAAAAAAAGAGGGGAAAAAGGAGTTTGTTTCCGTAACTCCTTTTACGTTGAAGGTTTGTTTGTCCAAGTTATCGAATTTGACGAGAACGACCACGATCCGCAGACGGTCCACGCGAGACTGCTGGCTGGGCCTGTTATGCAATAAATGAGATAGTCTGATGCTGCCCTATCTCCATTCGCATCGAGCAGCGTCCATCCAGATATTCCGTAGTAGTTGTCCGCGACTTTCGGTAGAACCGCCTGTATGCAAGAACCAGTGTTCTGTCCACACGCTAGTATGGAAAGCGCTGCAAGCCAGACATCGTCGTACGATCCAATTGCGTAAGGATCGCAAGTTCGACTCGTTGCAGTAAACAGCTGATTGCAGAGAGTCTGTGTTTTGCTGCTATTAGTGTAACCGAAGACAGTAGATGGAAGTCTTACAGCTTGAATTGCTGAGGCAATGGTTGTGTTTGTGAATACTGATTCCCCTTGTTCACCATCGGTCCCGTACCAAGGCTGTTGAGTCTTTAGTAAAGCAGGGTAGTTTGTGCTAGCTTGCTGAATTAAAGTGGCGCCCTCATCGAATGCTATGAGCTGAATAGCCACTGAGTCATTTCCGTACTTCGCTACTGCTGAATTCCAGTCGGTGTTGAGTGTAGTTAGGATTGGTACGAAGTTTGTTGTAGTAATATCATAAGGTATGGAATCTACTACAGTTCCACCAGCTGCAGTAAATGCTGCTGCAGTGTAGTTAGCAAGACCACTGCCGTAAGTGTCTTGTCTGTATACCTGTATTACTGCCTTTACGCCGTCACCAGACATCATGCTTGCATCAGCTTTTCCCTGAACAATGTCGGTCGGTGCTGTTCTGAAAAGATAGTCATTTGGGATTGCTAGAGAGTGTGCAGTCGACGATGGACTGATCATAACGATCTGGTTTGAATTTGCAAAAGTGAGAAGTGCTTGTGCAGATCCGCTATTGAGAGGTCCAACCACAACTGATATTCCATCAGATTTGAAAGTGTTCATGTCATTTTGTGCTTTTGTATTGTCAAGAGCATAGTCCTCAACAACTACATTGAAGGTGACTTTTCCGGCATACGGCGTCGATTGAAGATAGGCATTGATATCATTGATTGCTTGATGCGTTGTGAAATTAATCTTCGCACCTATGCCTGATAACCCATCAGTTAGGTCGTCCAATACACCAATACTGATTGTACCCGACAATCCACCTCCGCCTCCTCCACTAACAGTAGTTGTTACTGTCGTGCCACCAGAACCTGGGCCAGTCACAGTCATGGTGGTGCCACCTGTTCCTGGCGCTGTTACTGTCGAAGTCTCTGTACTCGTCTTTGAAGATCCTGTAGCTGCATATCCGACTCCCGCGCCAATTATTAGTCCTACTACTAATAACACAGCAGCGATCGCCGTAGAAACACCTGAACGTCTTAACTTCATTTTAGACATTGAATATTCTGAGAAGATCGGAATGTATTTAACTCTTGAGTCAAATCGCGAACGAGATGATCGATCCCACTGTTTCGAACTCTATCATTTACGGATCACTTGTGGGATTGATGTGCGTTGGCCTGACCGTGACTTATCTTACTACTAAGGTTCCGAATTTTGCAGTCGGAGACTTTGTAGTTGTTGGGACCTATGCTTCTGCTGCTCCCTACATTCTTTGGGATGTACAAAGCCCATATTTCACAATACCAATAGGGATACTCTTTGGTGGAATCACGGCTGTGGCAATGTATCTTATCGTTTTGAGGCCGTTAATCCGTCGTGGTTCATCGCTAGTTGTCTTAATGATAGCAACTCTTGCCGTTGACATAATTTTCACTGGAATCTTCGAATTGTTTGTGGGCTACATGGGGAGCAAGTACGGCAGAATCCTGAATAACAAGGGATATGGGGGCCAATTCTATGTTTTAGGGCAGCTAAAGGATTTTCAGATATTAGGAAACAGCGGCTTGTTGGTTGTTGCCCCGATTGCGCTTTTGATTCTATCAGCGGGCCTGTATCTGCTTTTGACCAAGTCGAAGTTTGGAGTGGCGATGAGAGCTGCCATCGAGAATTCAAACCTTGCTAGGACTGTAGGGATAAATGTCGAAAGAGTCAACCTCGTGTCTTGGTTTCTAGCAGGAGGAATAGCTGGTTTAGCAGGTGGGCTCATAGCTATATGGACTGCGACACCAGAGGGCAATTCTTCTCTAATTATCGTAGACATTTTCGCCGGAAGTGTTCTGGGAGGTCTCGGAAGTATTTATGGAGCAATTATTGGCGGATTAATAATAGGCGCCAGCGAGACCTACCTTGCTTCGGCGTTGAGCGGATTGTTTAGCCAATTTTTCGGCGCCAGCGTCGGATCCCAGGTTCTAGAATTTCAAAAAGGAATACCTCTGGCGATCATGATCGTCGTTTTACTTGTCGCACCCCACGGACTTACAGGTGTTAGCTGGAAAAGGGTAGGAAAGAGATTCGGGTTGTCCAAGTAAATGGCCAGTTCTATTCCAACTTTTAATGTCAGCTGCGGTACTACACATATCGATCTGGTTTCAGTTTTTGTAAATGTTGGCATAATCTTCTGTATTTACTTGGTTGTTAGTTTGACTGTAAATCTCGAATTTGGGTACACGGGGATTCCAAATTTTGGTAAAGTTCTTTTTGTAGCTGTGGGGGGATTGATGGCTGGCACACTTTCCTATCGACTAGCCCTTTACGTTTTGAACCTTCAATCGAGCGATATCATTGCAAATCAGGCATCATTCAGCTCTTCAATAAATCAGTATATTCTTTCCCACGGTATTTTTGGCGTCGAACTGTTTATCTTTTCCTTGGTCGTTGGGGCGGGGCTAGCTGCCCTCATAGGTTACCTCGCTTCCTTTCCAGCTATCAGACTCAGGGAAGATTATCTTGGCATGCTTCTATTAGCGGCAGGTCAGTTCTTCCTCATCTTTGTTACTGCCTATTATCCGATAACAGGCGGGACAGAAGGACTGCTAATACCCGATCCTGTTTATTGGGCGGTATCTGCGCAAGGTTTGAGAGACATTGTGGTGCTTGGAATATTGGTACTAGTCACTGTCGCTGTGTATCTTTACTCGGAAAGAGTGGCGAGATCTCCTTTAGGAAGGATGATGAGAGCCGTGCGAGACAATGAAATTTCATCCGAAGCAATTGGTAAGAATACAATTGGGATAAGGCGCAATGTACTGATTATTGGATCTGCCCTAAGTGGCATTGCCGGTGTGTTATATGTGCTGTGGTCACCTGCGATTTCTCCCACAACTTTTCTGAGGACGGAATGGACTTTCTATCCTTTTGTAATTGTGATTCTCGGAGGGGTTGCAAACAATGTAGGTATAGGCGTAGGTACGGCAGTGTTTGTAGGAATAACAACTGTCATAGACCAAGCTCGAACGTGTATTCTTAGCAATGGGATTTCTTTGCCAGTTGATATCAACGCAATAGAGCCTATTGCAATAGGGGTTATCCTGCTAGTCGTTCTATTATGGAGACCAAAGGGGTTGGTGAAAGAGAGACCGACGCTTACAATGAAAAAATCAAAACTGCAAGCCCTACATGACAAGGCAAACAAGGCGCTGAAGCAAGAAAACCCTTCCCTGCCACAGAGTACCACTGCAGAAGATGAGACAGTTCCGAAGACATCAGAAGGCGGTTGATCGGCCATTAAGCCGAATCCGCCAAGAGCTTAATTTGCTGACGGTTGTTCACTTGTTGCCCAGAAAAAATCATCATAAAAAATATGTGTCGAGATCTCTTAGAAAGGTCGATTGGTCAGTACCCATCAATGAGGCATCGGATATCCTTGTCTAAGATTTGTCAGAGCTCATTTTGAAAGTCTATAGCGACATTTTGAGTATTGTTCCAACCTACACTCATTAGAACTTGTCGATTTAGCTCGCTCTGACTAATCAACGGAAAAAGATCGTAACTTATCGAGATTTCCTTGGCAAATCTTACGATTTCATCATGAGTCGGGGCATACGTTAGAGCTCGTTGCATCAGAGTAGGATCTTTGAACCCGAGTTTGGTTTCTCCCAGTCTTTCCGAAATCCTCGGAGCATTTCCGCTTATTGAAAACCCTTTGACCTCAAGAAAGCTTGGGCCTGAGCTTTGAATTATCTTTCGGTATTCCTCGGGATTTATCATATTCACTCCTCGGACGCTGGTAATTCTGATCACCGTCCTGCATTTCAGAGATGAAAGCATCGAAAGCGTGAGATTAAGCCTCTCCCAATGCTCTTCATGAACTGGAAAGAAAGGCTTTACAGACGAGCAAACCCTGACATATGTTTCTTTATTCGGTGCAGCGAGAGTCACGTAAAGTTGTGTCGGCAGATTGTCAGTCTCTTGAAGTTCCTTGATCCTTTCTGGAAACGTCCCGTTTGTAACGACAAAAGTCGAGATTTCTCTCTTCCGAAATTCTTGGATCAATTCTCCGATCCTCCGGTACATTGTCGGTTCACCGTCGTAGGAGATTGCAACGTGCTTGGGCTTGGCAGCTTCTACATGGACATCAATAATATCTTGCTTTGAAGCGACCAGCTTCTCGACAACATCTCTTGAAGAATCCTGAGATCGAGCCGCCTCAGCAAGATCTTTTCTAATTACATACTGCTTTCTCTTGCTTTCATTAATGATTCCTGCATTCTTTAGATCATTTATGGCGTCCTTCACTCGCATTCGAGAGATTCCACCACGCTCTGCAATTTCTGGTATCGAGAGGGAAACTCGATCTGTGCCGAGCACATGAACTACTTTGATCATATTATCGTAATTATCGAG
>DATNHH010000154.1:0-7123 GCA_035605055.1 Nitrososphaerales archaeon | reverse complement strand
TACCGCTACAATGCGATGGACTTGACGCCGCCAGCAACGAATTACCTTGACAACGGCTTTTATTCATCGTATAGCAGCTTAGATTTTCTGTGCAGCTGCGGCAATTCTCTTTCCATTCATCTGGACCAGGGTTCTGGCGAGAACGGTTCTACAGTCGCGAGCGGTGGTTTCCAGCAATGGAACGGAGTTGGATCACTCGTGTGGCCTTCTACCGGAACACAGTACGCCAACTACGCGGAAATCCAGCAAATCAGAGGATCTGACAGCACCCTTACTTTCGCTCCAACCTACGCCGATATCGCGTTCATCAACGGTCTGCCTTCGCAACACTATATGACTTTTCACTGGATGAGAACTAGAATCGCTCCGCCTAACAATGTAATGCCTTCCGCTAGTTTCGGAAGTCTATTGAATTATTCATAATAGAAGCTACCTAAACAATACCGACTTACCCTTCTAATTCGCCAGTAAATGGGCCCTACCGAAGCTTCCTCAACATTGAAGGAGTGGGTCCGATCCAAAATCCGTGCATCGACTTAACTAATCGGGTAGTTTCATCTGATTTATGAAATTTGGGATAAAGACTGGACAGGGTTTGAGCGGATATACGTATGATGAGTTGTCATCGATCTGGTCTAAATCAGAAGAATTGGGATTTGAATCGGCGTGGCTGCACGATCATTTCGTTTCATCAACCAATAGATTATCTGATCCGTGTCTCGAAGCCTACACGACCCTTGCTGCTCTTGCGAGGGACACAAGAAATCTACGTCTCGGCGTAATGGTAACCTGTGTTGGTTATCGGAACCCGCTTACCTCGCCAAAATCGGCGCGACAATCGATTCGATTTCCAATGGCCGGTTTATCATGGGGATCGGGACAGGATGGTTTGAGGAAGAGTTCGGATCATATGGATACAAGTTCCCTTCGATCCCGGAAAGATTGGGACAATTAAGGGAGGCATTGAAAGTTCTGAGACTGATGTGGACGGAGGATAACCCGTCCTTTGAGGGAAAATATTTCACCATACATAATTCTTCATGCTATCCCAAACCTATCCAGAGGAATTTACCTATTTGGATCGGAATCTCTACTGGAACGAAAACTCTTCCTCGAATGTCCATAGAATTAGCGGATGGTCTAAACACTACCGCCAAGCCAGATTTGTGCGTCAAAATCATAGCGCGAGCCGAAAAAACTCGGAGTCGGATGGGCCGAGAAAGAAGCGAGGTAACTTACTCAGCTCAACCAATCTTGCTCGTCGGAAATGATTCAGAAATTGAAAATATAGTCCAGCACGAAGCAAAAAGATTTAGCTTGTCAGACCAGGATTACTTGAACGAATTGAAAGAAAAAGAATGCATCATCGGAACCGCTGAGCGATGCGCCGAAGAATTGAAAGCTTTCAAAAATGCGGGAGTGGATTACCTGATACCAACGATTATTGGGGATAGACTTCTTTGGCCGCTGGAAACTATCAGGGACAAACTCCTTCCTTTACTCTGAAAAGGATCATTTTGCTGACAATTTATCTCGAAGATGTAAACACAGACTAGACATTCGAAAAGGCGGTAACAATAATTGGTTGATATCACTATTTACTGATTTGAAAGATGCCGATGAAGAAATATAGCAAGCTGATTGCGGCAGTGAGTGCTAGTTCGCTACTCGCCCTGATCGTCAGCTCTCTTGGCTTTCCCTTCATTACCAGCTCTTACCAATATCACTGTATGCTTTCTTGTCCACCTGATCTCGTTGGCATCAATTGGTATTTTGTTTACAATTTTGTGGTGGATTTCTTGATTTGGTTTACGGTTGGAATAACTGCAATTTTCCTCATCTTCCTATCTTTAGGACATGTTACACTTTTCGAAACGGTTTCAGATCAATATCCTACTACGGAACAAGATTCTTAATTTTGTGGATCATCATTTGTTTGACATAGGATTGAAAAGTGAAAGTGTGGTTGTTTTGTGACGGAAATTGTATCGAGCCTGGCCGCAATGATGAGAATTGCAGTAATAATTCGACGAGTCAGTCGCGTCTAGTTAGAAAGAGTCCTCTTAGATATTCAAAAGCTAAGGTAAGCAATCCAATAAAGCGCACATCAAAAGACGACTATATCGGATTCCGATAATTTAGAATTGGAAGTCCGTTGAAACGTGGGAAAGGTAGCATTTGATCCTTGAAGACTAAATCCTTGGGTGTGATTGCAGCGTCAGAGTTTGAATCGGCTAGATTCGTACCGCCAATTTTTCTCGTTACTGTTACACCACGCTACCTGTGACAAAAAAATCAATTACGCAATGTGATTCCTCACGTATCAGTTGATGAAAATTGGCAAAACTTACACGGAGATTATTCATGCAATCGAAGCTCGCATTAGGATTTCTCACACTCCTTCTGTTTGTCCCGATGTTACCCAGCTTTGCTGCCACTCAAGTCTCCGTGAAACTCACCTTTGACTTGAAAGGAGTACCGCAAGCCGGATGGACTGTTCAGGCTTGCCCGCTCCCGAGCGGGACGTGCGCGACCAAAATGACGAACTCGAAGGGATCTGTTACATTATTTGGCGCTGCAAACTCTCAGGACACATTCACTGCCTGGAATAAGAAAGGCGTAGCCTGCACTAGCGGATACTTTACCTTTCCCCCAACGGGATCCTCGCACGATTATGTGAAAGTTTTCAAGTGCTAGTTTGAACAGAAAACTCATGAAGTACTTCATTTCAGTAGTATAACTCTTACTTTCGTTTTTAATCACCGTCTTCCATGAGCTCTCATTAGTTTTAACTCAATGTAGATTTGATTCTTATTTCACTAGTTACCCTGGTTACAATTTCACTCTACTTTCACCAAAGCTGCCGATTTTTGTGAACAGTTGCCTGAATTAGTTTTTTCAATTTTCAGACCATAAACCATTACCTTCGCTTCGCCGATTGTTACACGGGATGCGTTTCCGACGGATATTACTCCTGCGATTTCATGGAAAAGAGCGAAATCTTGACGTCCTTTGATATTTCCACCCGAGCGCTTTTTGGGTATCTAATCATCAACTTCGACACGTCCTGAAGGTTATTCGTATTGTAGTAGATCTCGATTTTCTCACGTAAAACGAGAATCGAGTTCTCGTCAAGTACAAACATTGGTCTGTTTCTCTTCCCGGCAAACAGAAGCCTGACCTTGTCGCCCGAAAATAGTACAACTCTTTTATTTTTTGGAATCTGCAAAGACAACAACGCATAGTCCCCCTTTGGAATTTCAACGCTTGCAAAATCATTGGAAGTTTTCGAACTTGATTCCGTCACGGTTTGCTGGAGCCAGGTCGTAATATCTTGCAACGCAGTAAATCGATTTGTCGTAACAGATATATTATTGATTTGTTGTATGAAATCTTGATCTGATTTGGTGTATTCATATTGGATGAAGGCAGTGAGTTCGATGCCCCGGTTGAGAAGATCTGGGCGGTTCATGTCAACTCCAGGAGACCATCACAAACACGCAAGTATGAAGAATCCAAAGTTTGAGACGGACGGGAATAGCGTAGTCCTGTCTTTTGAAATTGAAGGTCCCGGTGGAGTTAGGACGTTGGTCAAGATCAAGAGCACTCCACTTGTTCCGGTGGGACGGATGCTTGAGTACCTTGAGGGACCGCTCGCTGGTTCAAAGGCCATGTCCTACTACGTTCTTAAGGGTCAAAGAACCGGCGTAACCATTGTGGGGGAATATGGTTCAAAAGTGATTCCTGAGAGTCAACTAAGGGCGGTTGTCATGAATCAGTTAGAGCAGTCGTTCAATGAAGATTCGGAGAACCTGAAGAACTTCAAGTAGCACAGGCGAAGTCTGGCTCCCGAGTAGAGAGAGCCGATGAAACTTTTCTTGCGAGACAAACGAATTATCTACTTCGATCTAACGTTTTCTAATCTTTCTGTGCTTACGAATATCACTGTCTTCATCCTCCCGCTGAGGACCAAAATAGAAAGAATGATTACGAATGCGGCAGATGCAGCCGAAGTCGTTACTTCTTGAATTGCTACTCCCTGCCACGGCCACCTTCCAACCCACATGATGCAGCAAAAGACTCCGAGAAATAATGCAAGGGCTCCAGTTTTCGGAGTGCCCATTGGGAATGATACGTAGCTATAGAGGAATAAAGAAAGCGCCGTGAAGAAGAAGAAAATGATCGAGACAACTAAATGTATGTTGCCGAAACTCTCATTGAAAATCCCGATCATCGAAAGATCTATTGCAGAGATCGTTAGCGGTATCCCCCATATCAGGTACTTCCAAGAGAATTTGAAATCTCTCAAAAGCAGGAAGGCAAATGCAATAGTCAAGACTCCTGAAATTATCAGGCCCCCATCGAACACTAAAGCGGAGCCGCTCGTAATATTTCGTTGAACTGAAGTATTACCCAGATCGCTCAACGCGTTGTCGAGCCAGCTGAACCACGGGGACGCAAGGATAGCGAGTGTGATCGATAAGTAAGCGACGACAACGGCCACAATCCCCAGGAGCGGATAACGCTTTGTCATCTGTGCTTCTCTGTCTGAATCTGATAGATCTCTGCGAATTTCAATAATAAGATTGCCTAACTAGATTCCGAAGATAATAATAGCGGAGTACGGGAAATGCGATCATCTTTTGCAAGCCCGCCGGATTGCTCTCCTAGGTACTCTATTCGGTACCATCTTCTGGGGGCTTTCCGGAACTGCATCTCAGGCTCTCTTCCAGCTCTACCACTTTCCCGTCCTGGGTCTCGCGTCAATCCGGATGGTAATTTCCGGACTCTTGCTTCTTGCCATTCTCCGACCAGCACTGCCCGAGTCAAAGATCATGGGCAAATTAATTGCCATCGCGATCTTCGGGTTTGTGGGAACTCAGGTCTCGTACCTCGCAGCGATCCAGTATTCAAACGCCCCTACTGCAACTCTCCTCCAGTTTCTTTTTCTCCCGATGGTAGCAGGTTACGAGGCCCTCACAGGCGCCCTTCGCTGGTCGGCGAGGTGGACCGCCATCCTAGTTTTTGCAGGAGTTGGAACGTTACTACTTATCGGTGTGTTTTCCGGGAACGGCTTTCTAATTACGCCGATTGGTCTTATCTCGGGACTACTCGCAGCAGCCACCGCGGCTTATTACTCCCTCGCGTCGCGCAAAATTATCAGAGAGAAGGGTTCGTGGTGGGTTCTTACCTGGGGATTCATCATAGGCGGAATCGTCACTTTTCCTCTCGGAATTTTTTCACTTTCAAACTACTCCTTCCCGATCGGTGAAACTTCGCTGGTAGCGGTGTTGGGTCTCGTTCTATTTGTAATAATCTTCGGAACGATACTCGCATTCGGACTTTATCTGTCGGGACTGCGTCGGCTCCCTGCGACCGAGATAGGTGTGATAGCTTCCTTCGAGCCGATTGCTGCCTCAGTTGCGGCATATGTGTTTCTTGGCGTCAGACTTGATCTTGTTCAATATTTGGGAGGCGCCATAATTTTACTCGCCGTGGTTCTAACCGCTTCGCGGCCTGCACAAATCAAACAGACGGAAGAGAGAAAACTTTCTGATCAGGAAAAAGCGGAATGACTCAGCCCAGCAAAAGATGGGTGTTGAAAAATAGTATCGTCTTGTCCCATGAGTCTTTCGTAGCTTCCGGTCTGTACCCCTGCTTGTTAGTCTCGTTCGCAAATGCGTGCGGAGCTCCTTCGTAAAGTAACAACTGGACATTTTTGCCGAGAGTCTTCAGCGTCAGCTCAAGCTGGCGCGCCTGGTCTGGCTTTACGGATTGATCCTGATCGCCATATACCAGCAAGAGCGGCACAGAGATTTTCGCAAGCTGTTCATCACCCGGAAGACGGCTCGCATAGTAAATCACACCCGCGGAAACATCCTTCGATTCACATACGTAGTTGAACGCATGAGTCCCTCCGAAGCAGTACCCCGTGATGCCGAGCCGCGACAGGTCAAGCGCCTTCAGATAGACTGCTGTGCTGTCGATCATTTTCTTAGAGTTTTGAGTCGTGACGCTTGTCGATAGTTTGCGGGCTTCGTCGGGAGCGCTCGCTGAAGCTCCGGAGTAAAGGTCTGGAGCTATTGCCACATATCCCTGCGCAGCATATTTGTCGGCAACGCCCTTGACATGGGGTACGAGCCCCCACCATTCATGAATTATGATAACTCCAGACGTCTTATTACTGACGTCGTTGGGCTTGTTTACGTAAGCTGGAAACTTGCCGTCGGCTGAATCAATCATAATCATACTGCCCTGGGACATGAGGCAGGCCGTCCCTTCCTCATTATTTCAGATTGTCGTAGTACAAGCTAAGGCAGCTACTTCATCGTGACTCTGACAATGCTGATTAGCCCGATTGTCTCGACCAAATTGATGACGGTCATGTAAGGAGATGCAGCGTCTACGATCGCAACCGCTGGACCCAAGCTGTAAAGCTGGTACCAGAAGACTATGATGGCTATATTCTGCACTAGGAAAAACAGTGCGAAAAATATCAAGCCCATCGTGAACGGCGACCTGATCTTCCTGAAGCTCGACGAATAGAGGATTAGAAGAATTATGATCAGCACCGTGTTCGCGAGCGCAAAGACCGCAGCGACGTACAACCAGATATCCGTCATTATCTATTTTCACTTTGTCTCCTTTGATGTCTTATCTACTTTAGCCCAAATCTCCTCTAAGATTGAATATTCGGCTTCCATGTATGGAGAAAGAAAGTACACTGCCCCGTAGGAACCCTTCTGGGAGGATACGATCAGACCGTTTTGCTCTAGGATCTTGATGTGGTGTTGCACTGTCTTGTAGTCGAGTTTTAGGTCGGTCGACAGTTTGTTCGCATTTACAGGAGTCGCCTTGAGATAGCGGAGGATCAGGAGCCGGTTTAAGGCGCCCCGGGTTCCGGCGAGAAGATAATAGAGCAATCTTCGAAAAGCTGGATCTCCGGGCACTGTAGGAACCTGCCATTAACCTTAGATCGATGTTTAGGCTAGAATCCGTGTTCATTTTTGGCCCGATAATAACTGTTCTGTGCACTACTGTTCCTACCCCCAGGTCTTTACTCGCATGATTGACTGAGGGTTAGCTGGCTACTCTGAGTGTTGATCGTGACGAAATCCAGACC
>DATNHH010000153.1:0-2631 GCA_035605055.1 Nitrososphaerales archaeon | reverse complement strand
AGCAGCGGCAACTATCTTGTGCAGTTCAGTATAACGGCGCTTCAGCAAAATCAGGGAAGTTACTACAATGTGCAGACCGCTACGTTCACAGGCCCCAACGGGAATCCGATACAGGGCGCCAAGGTGACCTACTACGAGAATTGTGGATGCTCGGGTGGATATTTCCACGGAACGACGGACTCCAATGGTCAGACGATCGTCAAAGATACGTACCCAGGCTCTGGAAGTTACACTGAATGGGCTTCAATCACTTATCAAGGACAAACTTACTTGTCACAGAAAATAACAGTGCAAGTTCCCTAACATACATTTTTCCCGGGAATCGCATTTTCTTAGAAACCGAAATTACACAAATCGTTTTCAATCTAGTCAACTCTTTCAAGGTAAAATCGTAATTCCGCGCAATTCTTTGATCGAGTTTACTTTGTTGCACAACTTCTCATCGGTCGTAAGAACTTTGGTTCTTAGTTGCTTCGCTAGAACGAGGAACAAGGAATCGTAGATTTGTACGTTGCATTTTGTTCCCAGTTGAAATGCTTGGTTCAGAAGTTCCCAGCTCGATACCACATCAATGTTATCCTGAATGAAATCTACAGCTTGTTTGAGAGCTACATGGCTTAGTTCAATCTTTTCCTTGAATAATACCACACTTTTCCAAGCAACACTTCCAACCTCAACAAAGGCGACGTCCACAGTTGAGAATTTATCGTATCCATGAATGGCTCGTGCAACACGCTGTTCAGACTTGTCTTTGAAGAAAATCGATGCAATTGCGGATGAATCAAGGACGACGACTGAAGAAGAAGATTGCAAAGCATTAGGAGCGAGGGCTTCCAAGAGGATCTCCGAGCCTTACGGTTAGCGAACGCGTTCCCTATCTTCTCTTATCAGTTCGGCGACATTGAGCGTGACCTTCATGCGTTCTTTGTTCTTTCTTGCCACCTCGAGTTGACGACTGATACGCTCCTTTCTTACTCTCTCCTCTAGAAAGGTCCTGGTCTCATTTTGCCAGTCAATATTATCCAAACTTTCGATGTCTTTTTTGAGCTTCTTAGGCACTCTGATACTGTAGACACTCGACATAAACTGATACTATGTTTGTATGTTTATAATATTTGTTTACAGATATTGTATTCGAGTCACATGTGAATCGTAGATTTTCTTGCACTATTTCTTTAAGATCCACAACACTAATCCTATTTAGTGTGTCATACTACTTTGTTCGGTCGGCGGTTACTTCAGAGACTCTTGGAATTCTCGCCACTCTTCCAAGGGCGTTATTTCTTTTTGGCGCCTCACTTCTTCCATAACAACATCGTGTGTATGGATTCGGAGCATGGTCGCGGACGCGATTGTAAACATAACCATTATGACGATCTGATTTTCTGTATTCGCACCCAAAGCGATCGCGATAACTTCAACGGGAACGCAGATGAAGCAAAAGCCGAGTACGGAGTAGAAAACAAAAAACCCAGCTTCTACACGGAAAGTTGTCAAATGCATTCACAGTTTTCTGACGTAGCTGTTCCCTAAATACCTGCCTCTTTTTGTAACCTCCAACCGATCTCTCCAGCTTAGCTCACCTGACAACACTCCACTTCAAAAAAGTGAGCCGATCAGACTAGATTGTTGATCCATAAATAATCAACATAATGAATGAGGGTCTCGTAGCAATCTCAGGAGGTCGTAGCAACGAGCGAATTTGACGAATCCTACAAAGGCACTCCTCCTTGGGACATCGGTCACCCTCAAAGAGAATTTGTGCTCCTGGAAGAGAGTGGTGAACTCAACGGCTCAATTTTGGATGTTGGCTGCGGGACCGGAGAGAATTCGCTTTTCTTCGCCAGTCACGGACATGACGTCGTTGGTGTGGACTCTTCGACAAGGGCAATCCGGAAGGCGCAGGAGAAAGCAAACGAGCGAAAAATCGAGCGCGTAACCTTCCGTCTCGCGGACGCACTAAACCTGTCAGAATTGAAAAGGAGTTTTGACAACGCGATCGACTGCGGGCTATTTCACACCTTCACAGATATACAGCGTGGAAAATTCGTAAAGAGCCTTCGCTCCGTCCTGAGTACGAACGGAAAATACTTCATGCTTTGTTTCAGCGATCTTGAACCTACTGGCTGGGGGGGCCCGAGGCGTGTAACCCGAAAAGAGATTGAAAAGAGCTTTTCTGACGGGTGGAAAATAAATTATATCAAGGAAGCTCGCTTCGAAACTAATTTCCATGAGGATGGAGGACGCGCCTGGATCTCCTCGATTGCTCGGACGTAATTTGAACCCGACCAAATTGGAATTCCCTCGGGAAGATGACCGCAGCAAATTCTGGGACAAACTGATTGCCGCCCTCATGAAAGATTATTCGAAAGAAAGATAGCAGCCGAATCATACTCTCCGCATATCGAATGTCGAAATAACACCCGTTTTAGCCGCATGGCCTCCTAATTGCTCGAACGATGCACGCAAATCCTACATCATTGTTGCGGTCATAATTATAGATAATTAACCCTATTTCCAATAATTGTTCGAAATATTAATTGGTAATCACCCTCGAACTTCTAATCTTCTTTGCTCTGCTTTCCCTGGCGGCATCTTTTGTTAATGGCGGTCTGGGTTACGGATATTCTT
>DATNHH010000152.1:0-4064 GCA_035605055.1 Nitrososphaerales archaeon | reverse complement strand
ATTTTGAAGTCATTACAGGGCTATTGCTCCTCCGAGATATCGCTAATGTTCGTTAATAGATTAACGAGCTCTCGCTGTTTCTTGTTCAGCGAATACCCTATTGAAATATCCTAAATAGCATCCAGAATTTCCGAGGCCTGGACTGAAAGCCGGTGGAGCTGATTCCTATAGCTCAGCAAAATCTACTGACGATAGGTGCAAACATGCTGGACGTAAAACAGACCGGTATAGTTTTCAGAGGGGATCTTATTTTGTGCGACGCTGGATGGGTTGTTGACATGGAGGAAGCTCACAGGAATAACGGTCAAACCAGTGGAATTCTGTGAAGGTCCAGCTGTAACATATGCTGGAGAATAAAGTGCAACCGCAAGCAAAGCACCGAATATTAATGCAATAAGCAGGATGACGAATTTTGGATTATTCTTGACTTGCATTTACTTCCCAAGCCATCTTGATTCGAATCTCCTTCTAATAAATCACTCGGATATTCTTGTTCTCATTTCGAAATGATTTCAGAAATCAAAAAAGAGTTAGAGGGAGGGTCTAGCTCCCAACTTTACGGCTACAGTCATGTATTTGTCCCCCGCTCTTATGATTCCCACTGATACCGTCTGACCCGCGACCGTGTGCGAAGCAAGATAAGTGCCCAGCGAGTCTGAAGTGGTGATGCGTGTGCCGTTCACAGAAATGATGACGTCTCCATCGATAAGATACTGTTGACCTTCGATTACGACACTCTGGCTACCTGACTGTAGACCCGCTGTTGCCGCTGGTCCGCCTGGGACTACGTTCTCGATTAGAACACCGTAAGTTACGTTTGTTCCAGTTGCTTTTGAGAGCTGGTAGTTCATATCAGTCTCGGAAATCCCGAGATACGAGTGAAGGTTGTATGACCCGTTTGCTACTAGAGACGGAAGCTCTTGAATTATTGTGTCTGATGGAATAGCAAAGCCAAGACCCTGCGAACTCGTGATGCCTGCCGTAGTTATTCCCACGACATCTCCTTCCGCATTCAACAGAGGTCCACCGGAGTTTCCTGGATTTATTGGAGCGCTGGTTTGGATTACGTTGGCAATAGAAAAGTTCCCTGCTGTTTCATCCTGGATTGTCCTGCCGAGCTGACTTATGATACCCTCGGTCATTGAACCCGTCAAGCCGTAAGGATCGCCAATTGCAACAACTGAATCTCCGACTCTGAGCGAGGAAGAGGTTGCGAGTGTCAGCGGATAAAATTCGCTACTGGGAGCTTGAACCAAGACGATGGCAAGGTCAGAGTAGGGATCTGATCCGATGACTTTTGCCGGATATGAATCTCCGTTGGAGAAAGTTACCGTAAGATTCGAAGTAGTGCCTGCTACATGATAGTTAGTCACTATGTAATTTGCACCTGAGTAGCTCACAACGAATCCAGAACCTAGAATGCTCGCGACTTGGTTGCCGTAGTAACTATTCTGGACTTGAGTTCCCTGGATCGTCACGATACTTCTATTGGCGTTTGCATAGATTTGCTCTGCGTTGAGTTGACTTGATGAATTGACTGCTGGATCAGTGGTTGTTGTCGGAACTGTGGTCACTTGAGTCGTCGTCACCGTCTGAGCTGCATTGCCGACAACAAGAAACGACGCTAGAAGACCGACGATGGCTACTACCACTATCGCTGCTAGCGCGGGTATTAGGCCACGTCTTGAATAGACAGATTTCTGTTTCAACATCTTGAGATTCAGTCGTTTATTTGCCATTCAGAATATTATCCTCTTTCCTAGAACATTCCCAAATCGTTACGAAATCGTTCTCTGATGCTCCACGGATTCGAGAATCGATCTACCCATAGCGACTGAATTCTAGTTCATTCTTAGTTCAATTAACTATAGATTATGGACACTTCTCGGAAATTCGATATTAAAGACGCAACCCTAACTCGTGCGATTGTCGGAGGTGAATCAAGAAAATGGAATTTGGAACAACTCCAGCACCGAGTATTCGTTCGTTCCCCAGTAAACGATCTCTGTTATTCATTACAGTCCTCGGTATCTTTGCAGTAGGCGGGCTAGTCGCATACGGCCTCGCCTCCTTCGCAGCGACGACTACTTCAACAACTACATCGACATCAAACAGCTCGACATCATCATGAACAACCAGCAGCAGTCATTGCCCGAACATGGGATCGTACTCCGGCGGATCAAGTAGTTCGACCACGACAACAGGATGACTGGGTCCTGTTAGGGACGCATCGTTCAGGATCTGGGGACGACACTGAGTCGTCTCCGCTTCCTGATCAAAGTGCCGAAAGATCAACAAGATAATAGTGAAATCCGAGTAGCGTTATCCCGGCCATAATCAAGATTAACACTATCAACACTGCTTTCTTTAGCAGCTTCATCCCGTACGTTGATGCTCTAAAACTCCAAGAGCGAGCGATCGAATTTATCTGTTGTTACCTGTTCTAAGCGCGAGAACATCGAATCTGATGCCTAGTCTCAAATAATTTCGCACTTTCCTGTCTGCCATATTTGTCCGACTTTGGAATCAGAGAAAGAAAATTCCCAGAACTAATTCGGGACCAAAAGAAAGTGAGTTCATCAAACAGTATTCAGTTGAAGGATAGCAATAAGGAATCAAGATTTCGATTTGTTCCCAATTATTTCGGCACCATAATATTCTTCACATGCCTTTCTGTCTATCTCGCCACTCTGAATGGCGTCTGGGCGACAGATCACTCAACCGCAATAATTGAATTCCAGTATTCGTTGTGGACAAATCATTCCTTTTTCCTAGGAAGGATCGGGTCGTTCAGTCCGAGCAGCGTAGATGTTTTTCAATACAACGGAAGTTATTTTATGGCTAACGCGCCGGGCGTGGCTTTTTTCACTCTGCCTTTTGCGGTAATTGCTTTCGTTTTGAATGGGCACTTTACTGTCTTCGGTAATATCCTCCTCCTCACAGAAGCCCCGATTGCGGTCGCAAATTCTTTAGCAGCCTATCTTGTTTTCAAGATCGGGTAATTTTTACTTCAAAAAAGATGTCTCTGTATTCCTTGCATTTTGCTATGCATTTTCTACCATTAGCTGGCCGTTTGCTACGTATCTGTTCCAGAGCGATGTTTCAGCTCTTTTTGATCTGATTTCAGTCTACTTGGTGATCAAAATTGATCGCTCTAACAATATGGAAAACACTAGAGATTTAACGTGGCCCCTACTCTGCGGGCTTGCTTTAGCCTGCGGCGTTGTGGTCGATTATGTTAATGGGGTTTTGATACCTATATTCGTACTGTATCTCTTAGCTTCGTTGAGAAACAAAAACCCTCAACTTCTTACGAAGTCTTTGGTGGCATTTCTATTTGGATCTGTATTTGTAACGTTCACACTTTTGGGAGGGTACAACTATCTTAGTTTTGGAAATGTGTTCGTGAGTTCGGAACAGCTGTATCTTCACAGTTCGTCAATCTTCGGAAATTTCAGTTTCCCAGTTGATTTGGGAATTGTCTTGAACCTGTTCACACCAATGCGAGGATTATTCTTCTTCTCTCCAATACTGATTCTAGGCAGCTGGGGTTTGTGGAAAATGATGAGAGATCCAAAGGTAGACAGGGACTCGTTCCTTTTCCTTTCCACTTTCTTAGGAATCCTGGGACTCTACTCAGCCTGGTACGACCCTACCGGAGGATTATCCTTCGGCCCTCGTTTGATAATCTCCTCGATTCCGTTCATTCTGATTCCTGCTGGTTTTGTAATATCAAACGCAAATGGAAAGCACACCTATACATTCGTCTATCTACTCTATGCAACGGGGGTAGTTGTAAACGGAGTCGCTGCCCTCGTTGGTGTGCTTGCCCCGCCCAGCAACAATTGGCTCACTTCGCCTCTCTTGTCATACACTGTTCCCACTTTCGTTTCCGGGAATTTAGACATCTGGTGGAAGTCCTATGCCGGCAATTCTTCGATGCTGGTTGCGGCTGTAATACTAGGATGCGCTCTCCTAATTCCTATGGTTTGCAGTTACCTCGCGGAGAGAAGCACGCGCCTTAGGAATGTAGAAATAGAGACTCCCGTTTGAGTGGATTGTTA
>DATNHH010000151.1:0-3002 GCA_035605055.1 Nitrososphaerales archaeon | reverse complement strand
CTGCTTCGATTTCGGCCTCTCGGATTTATCAAGATATGCCGAAATCTGTGAAGATTTCGTGATTCGGTACAAGCAATGACAATTTCATATACGGTTTCTCGAAAAGTATTTGATTTTCTCATGTTACTGAAAAAAACTGATCGTAGCTCTGACCGCTTTCTCATGGTTACTTGCTGATCGACAGCCAACCATTCAGGATTCTAAGATGAGCTGATGTTCAAGTTCGAACCTAGGCAAAACGTTGAATATGCTTCTTACTCCTGATTGCGCACCCAACGGTCATAGTGATTATTCTGCCTGAAAAAGACGTTGTTGTCGAAGCAAACAGAATCGTCGGAGAAGCCGAGTCTAGGAAAGTCACTATCAGGCTGCTTGGCGGTCTTGCGTTCCGCCTCCGTAATCCAAGCAGCGTCAAGGCAAATTTAAGCAGAAGATATGTTGACATCGACTTCGTCGGTTTCAGAAAGCAGAGAAAGGATATTGAAAAGCTCTTTGAGGATCTTGGATACACTCCGAGGGATCGTTTCAACAAGCTGAACGGTTACAGCAGACTGATTTTCAATGATATTGCAAACGACAGAAGGGTCGATATTTTCCTCAATACATTTGAAATGAGTCACAAGCTCGATTTCACCGATCGCCTTCTGGTTGATAAGTTGACGCTACCTCTCTCAGACCTTCTATTGACGAAGCTGCAGGTGTACGAGATCACAGAGAGAGAGTACCGCGACGTAATAGCTTTGTTCATGGATCATGACCTGTCGGACAAGGATGAACCTGAAAAGATCAACGTGAAACATATCGCAAAACTCGCCTCCCAAGATTGGGGACTCCAGAGGACGCTAACTCTCAACCTCGACCGGATCGAATCGTCACTCCCAACTTATTCATTAGATCAGAGCCAACAGACGATCGTCAAAGGAAAGATTGCCGAGCTTCGCAAGAAACTAGACGCCGAGCCAAAATCTTTTGGTTGGAAGATGCGCGCTAGAGTTGGAGACAAGGTAAAGTGGTACGAGCTTCCGGAACAGGACGTCGAAGTTGTCGATTCGAGGCCCTTGACGGAGAGGACGCCCCCACCGGATAAGGATAAGCCGACAAGCGCCTAGGGATCGTTTACAAAATCGTTCTCACAATTATCTTTCGGAGACTTCGTTAGAGTCAACCAAGTTCAGAATCTAGTAATGCATTCCATGGTAATTTCACTCGGCAAAACCGGATAGGGGACCTCAAATTTCCAAGGATGGGGAATTAATCAGGCCAGCAAAAGGCAACGCTTTATACAAACAGAGGACAAAAGCCAGCCGTTCGAAGAGATCCTTTTGGAATCACCCGAAGTCGAAAGTGTGAAAGTAGGCAAAGAAAAGTTTGCGCTGTACGGAATCGAGCTGGAGATTCCTGCCGACTGGAGATTCGAGTTCAATCCGAAGGGATCTAGAAAGAAGGCAGACGTCGTATTCCAGAGCCCCCAGGGAAACCGTTTCTTCGTATCATGGGGACCTCTCGACGAAGCTCTGAAGAGGTTCAAGACACTTGAAGCCCACCGAGATTACGGAATACAGCGGGTAAAGAAGGGTCCGGATGTTCGATCAATCGAAGTCTCAGACCTTAACGAGCTTCAAATCGGAGGCCACAAGGCGTTGCTCTCCCACGTGAATGCCAAGGTTCAAAGAGGGATGATGTCTCGCGGTGTCTCACAGAGGGATATCTGGTCCATCCATTTCCACTGCCCGGAGACGTCCAGGTATTATGTGATCTACAGTATGCAACGAGATCCGGATGAATTCGATGACCTGTCTTCGATATTTCGATCGCTCGCAAACTCGATGCACTGCCACGCCGCACAGAGCTCCGTCGGTTTCCAGTAACGCCCTAAAATTATCCAAGCCGCTTTGTAAGGTCTTTGTAGACCACGAGCTCGCCTGAAACCACGAGCATTTTTCTATACATATTGATCGCGTGCAGTTTCCCATATTTTTTTGAGACTTGACCAAAGCCCGTCTCGATGAATCCATGGGACTCAAAGAGACCTTTAGATTCGCCTCCGTGCTCGACCGTCAAGCTTGCAAAAACAACGTTAACGCCCAGGTCAGAAAAATATGTGAGAGAGTACTCGAGAAGCCGACTACCAATTTTTCTCCCCCTGAATTCAGAAGAAACCGCGATGTAATACACATAGCCAATTTTAGGATCGATCCGTTTCAACATTACTAGCCCAACATTTTTTGCGTTAAGCTTGGCTGCGAAAACTTTGTCAATGTCTCTGAGAGTTCTCTTAGAGTGGCTCAGGTACCATCCGTCGAAACTGGTCTCAAGGATGGGGTAGAGCGATTCTCGATCCGCGAGGTCTGCAGCCTCGTAAATTTCGATATTTTGATCAAGACTCAGGGAAAAACACCTTCATAGCATTTTTCCAGGAAATTTTCTCCACGTCCTCCGGATCAATTTTCAACTTTCTCATGAGGTTTAATCCCGCGGAATACGTCTCGACCGGATAGTCGGATCCGAAAATCACCTTGTCAGCTCCATCGGCAAAGTAGATTGCATCACTCAGTTTACCTGCTAGAGAATCACTATACTTCTCGGAATATCGTCCTCCCTCGCCAGCGACTAGCCCGGAAATATCGGCGTATACATTCGGATGCTTGTAGATCAATTCAGCCACATCAGTTATCCAGGGGTTGCCAAAATGGCATATTACGATTTTGAGCTCGGGCCGCAGGTTGGCGACTGCATCAAGCGTAAGTGGATGAGAGTGCTTCAGGCTCCCCGTTGAAGTTGCTGTGTCTCCTGTGTGGAACATTACTGGAAGATTTTCGGCTTCTGCAAAATCGTAGAGAGAATCATAGACTGCGTTGTCAGGGAAGATCTCAACGTACCCCAATCTGATCTTGAACCCCTTCACGTAACCCTTGTACTCCTTTGCCATCCTCATTGAAAGAAAGACTTCGTCCTCGTACGGTTCAACTGTAAGAATAGGGAATAACGTGTCGTTGCTTTTT
>DATNHH010000150.1:0-5613 GCA_035605055.1 Nitrososphaerales archaeon | reverse complement strand
CCTCCTTCGCCCCGTTGTTTTCTAGACTGATCCCAACTATACTATTGACCGCGTCCCTCTTTCCCGTGACGGGATGGTGTTCCCTGACCGAGATTATTCTCTTGCGGGTCTCATCGAAGATCCCGTCGGCATATCGAGAGTCCGTTCCCGCGGAAGTTACTGGAATCGGAATCTCGTTTGAATCTACCTGCTTTTTGTAAAGCCTTTGATCAGTGAAGTTCGAGAAAATTATTGTTTCACCAGCCAAAAGGAATCCGCCTCCTCCGTATTCATGAACCGTCGTCCGGGCATGGAACGGCGCCGGCGTAATTTCAACAGAAGATCCACCGCTGGATCTTACTTTCATGATCGAGTAGCGTGCGTTTTCTTCGAGGGGCCGAACCTCCACAAAGTAGACATCACCATCGTGAAGTTTCAACTCGAATACATGATTTCCCGAAGCAACCGATTTCGCTGTGATCGAAGATTCCCATGTCCCGTATGGACTTACACTTTTTCCCACTGAACTCATGATTTCGGAAACCTGAAACGGCGATGCAGTTTAAAGAGTGCCGGAACGACGAAGCGAAGGAAAATGAACAGCACTCTGACCGCGATCGAGGGGCTAAGGGTTGGACACGCGGAAGACGAAACCGGTACCGGATGCACTGTAATCTTGCTTGAACCGATGGTCGATGTTGCGTGTGAGGCTAGAGGGGGGTATCCCACAACCTTCGATACCCATGGAATAGATGTGGCAAAGAGATTCGTGAAGAGGCACGCAGTATTTCTGGCTGGAGGCGACGTGTACGGACTGGATTCTCCGATCGGCATCAGAAAATATCTGCTAGAACGTGGACTGGTCTCGATGAAGGCTGGGGGAGAGATGCCGCTTATCGTTGGCGCGACGATTTACGATATGTGGAGAGCGAATATTGAGAACGTGAGCTACGGAGATGTCACATACCGCGCCTGCCTGAATGCTTCTATTCAACCTGTGACAGAAGGAAACGTCGGCGGAGGGATCGGGGGGAGTGCCGGCGGGTTCGCTGGGCATGATCGCGCGGGAAAGGGAGGAACCGGCTCATACGCAATACCATTGTTCGATGGAATTTCCGTCGCTGCCCTAATGATCACAAACTGCATGGGAAACATCAGAGATCCTGACACCGGTGAGACTCTCGAGTGAGCCCGGGACGAAAATGGAAAATTCATCCAGTTTGAGGACATGATCGAGGAATACGTTCGCGCCGCTCCGCGAAAAGAAAACACAACGATCGGAATAGTTGCAACCAATGCCGAGTTGAATCATGAAGAGTTGATCAAGGTGGCCCAGATGGCTCATGACGGCCTCGCGATGTCGATTAGACCGACCCACACGACCTCAGACGGAGACACGATCTTTGCAGTCGCAACCGGGAAGATAAAATCTACCGAGTCACGTCCCCGACTTCTCGACGCGATAGGTTACCTATCTGCGAGATGCGTTGCAATTTCAATTGCAAGGAGCGTGACAGTGGGTAGAAAGGAAAAATAGTCAGAGAGACCTCAAGCCGTCACCAATTCGTCGGCGAGTTTCAACGAGTGGTCGAAAGCTATTACGCCCTCCTCGATCTCTTCCGTTGTTATGATCAGTGGAGGAGCAACGACAAAATGGCTCATCCAGCTCTGGACAAAGACTCCGTTTTTCATCATGTCGGCTACGATTTTGTCAAGTACAGAAATCTTTCCCGCGAGTTTTTCCTCGGCTCCGAAGAAGGGTTCTTTCGTTTCTCGGTTCTTCACTAACTCGACCGCCCAGAATAGCCCCAGCCCTCTGACGTCTCCCACCGAAGGATGTTTTTCCTTCAACTCTCGCAGTAGTTTGCCTAGATGTTCGCCTTGTTTTTTTGCCGCTCGGATGAGATCCAGTCGTCTGTATTCGTTGATCGCAGCTATAGCAGGAGCGAGAGTAATCGGATGAGCTTCGTATGTGTGCCCATGCGCAAAATAATGCGTCTCGAAGTGATCAGCTATTTCTTTTGTCGTGGCAGTTACTCCTAGCGGGACGTACGCCCCTGTTATTCCCTTTGCCGTTGTCAAAATATCCGGCTTTACCTTCCAATGATTAACTGCAAACCACTCTCCGGTCCGTCCCCATCCGGACATGACTTCGTCCGTTATGAGAAGGACTCCACGCTTCGTCGCAATTTCTCTTAACATCGGCATGTACTCCTTTGGAGGGACAAGGACTCCGTTTGTTCCGACAACAGGTTCGACCAGTATCGCGGCGACATTCCCCTCGTTTTGAATCATATAATCGATGTACTGCGCGGAGGCGATTGCGCGATCCTCGAACTCTACACCAAAGGGAGATCTGTACTGATCCATGTCAGGGGCAAAAATCACTCCACCGATCTTTCCCGCAGGTTCGATTGGAATCCTCCTAAAATCACCGGTCGCTGCGATCGAGCCACCGGTTGAGCCGTGGTATGATCTGTATCTGGAAATTATCTTGTGTTTCCCGGTAGAGAGGCGCGCAATCTTGATCGCCGCCTCGACCGCTTCCGTGCCGGAGGTCGTGAAGAAGAATTTCTCCAAACCTTCAGGAAGAACTTCGAGAAGTAACTTGCTGAGATCCGCCCGAGCGTCGAAGGTGAAAGAAGGTGCAATGTAAGGAAGTTTCCTTGCCTGTTCGCAGATAGCATCGATCACCGCCTTGTTCTTGTGCCCCAGGTTAGAGCACATCAGCTGAGAGGAGAAATCGAGGTACCTTTTTCCATTGATGTCGGTGAAGTAACAACCTTCAGCGTCGACTATGTGAAGCGGCTTCCATCCCTTTTGATACCTCCAAGTCCCATATGTGTTTTGAGATGTGACATCTACAGTCGGATCTGAAACTTCCTGCATTTTCCGATTCCCTAGCAGTCGGGAACTGACTAGGTGTATAAGTTATTACAAGAATAATGTAGACGGAATCCTTCTCGATCTAACGTTAGACACGAATTATTCATCAGCTCTTTTTCATCATTTGAGCAAGCAATTTCACTGGAATCGGTCTACAGCCGCACATTTTCGAATGTTCTGTATGCCACTTAATCCTCTGCTCAACCGTCGGATGGGAGGGCATCTTATGAGTACTGTGCCACTCTGAATTCATTAATTCGTTCACTCATGTAGTTACTGACATATTGTCGGTATAAATCTGATTACAATCGCACAATCCGATACCCAAAGTTAATTCCGTGAGTACTCGGTGGAAGCCGCCAAATCATGGAAAGCTGTCCTGTGAGCTGGAGATAAAAGGTCCCGTAAGAAGTAGAAGGTTCAATCGAAGTCCCTTCGTAAAACTCGTTCCATGTTCCGACAATTATTCCGTCCGGATTTGAATTCTGGGCAATGTCCCAACCTTTTATGAACGTGGTCCCGTCGTTTCTTGCAACGACTGGAAATTGATTCTTACCATCGTTTGTCCCGTTGAACCCTGGAGTCGCTGTCGCAAGCCACAGTTTACCTTCACTTTTTGCAAACTGCGAGATCTGGAGAAATGTAGGATATGTTCCATTTTCCAGCGACACGGATTGTGTCATGTATCCAAGATCGACATAGGATGACGCTCCGTCGAAAGCTGAAAGGTATGTTAAGCTGAAGGAGTCGCTGATAAGACGTAGTTCCGGATAGTTAGCATGGATTGCATTGGTGACATTTGTCCAGAACTGGACCGGCCAGTTATTGACACCGTAGAAGAACAAAACCTGTCTTCCGCCAATCTGGGTAAAAGCTTCACTCGAGGCATAATTTTGCATGATGTATGAAACATCGTTGACGATCTGTGTCTCTTCGGATACAAAGCTCGAGTTCATCTCCTGAATTATTTCTGTCTCAAAGTAGAGCGTGACGCTAAAGCCGCTAAACTTCATAGCCTGGTTGATCACAATCTTATCCGTGTTATCGGTAAGACTTTGAGGACCCCACCACGACGCGATGAATCCGTTTATCCCCGCTGACAGTGCCTCGCTGATCTGGCTGTCAATCACCGAAGTATTTTGGGAATCGTAGAGCCCAATTGAAGGTATATCCGCCACGGCCAGAGAATTCTCACCGACTCCACCGTACCAGGCATTCTTCGTGTACCAGCCGTAATAATATGCGAAAACAGGTTTTGAGGAAGGAAATCTGGATGTCGATCCGGAGGAGAGGTTGAAAGAAAGCCCAGAGATGGCAATCAAGAAAAACAAAATGAGAATTGACGCTATTCGAGAAAAGCTCCCATTGTGCGAGAGATTAAGGATTTTTTTGAGCACATAAATCGAATCCGGTTTAGTAACGAATTGGAACTTCGACAGTGATAAATGCTCGCAATATTCGAAAAGCATGATCTCGGCAACATAAGACAATTAGTATTTTGAATCCATTTTCGATAAATATATGATCGAGAGCCGCATTACAATTAGAGCAGTTTATCGGAAAGTTCTTACAAAGTTAGAGTTTCGTTTACTTGGTGCAAAATGTCTTGGATTCAAAAGATGAGAAAGTTTCAGTTATGATTAGCTCAGAGCTGTATCATGAATTTCAGAAGAAGATAGAGGGGACTGGCTTTTCTTCCGTCGATGATTACATCAATTTCATTTTACTATCTTCTATTGGAAAGAAATCGGAAGACCTGTCTAACGAAGATTCGGAAATAATTACAGCACGCCTAAAGACGCTGGGCTACCTTTAGCGGCTCTGCTTTCTTGATTACCACAGCAGACTTTCCGTCAACACTTTCCGGTACGGGCAACTTCATCATGCTGAGCACCGTCGGGACTAGATCGTGGACGCGGAGTGAATCCATTCTCAAAGACATGTGGCTTCCGTAGATTAACAACACACCTTCTCGTCTGTGAACACCCTTCTTGGTGAAGAGCGGCTTTCCAGTCAGATTCCTCTTATGCCATCTCAGGGTATCGATCGACCAACCCTCTGCCGCTTCGACCAGCAATTGACCCGGCGCATATCGGACGTACTTTCCCTTGTAGATTTTATCGGTTTCAAAAATGTTCTTGATAATCCCCTGACGTCGAAGTTCCTCCAATTGGGCTATCAGCGTCTCTTCAGAAATGCGATCATCCCCCAATTCGGAAATTCTGAGCCATGCGAGCGGCTCGTTGATGCTAAAGGCACTAACTCTGGAAGTCTTGATCTTTTGAGAATCATTTGCGACCATGCTTGGACGGAGAGTATTCTTTGTCCTGTTAACAATCCACGGAAAATATTCTAACAGAAATCGGAAAAACTTGCTGGTCAAGCCCGGCTCACTCAAAGAATCCCAGTCTAACCCTAGCCAAAGAAGAAACCTTGCAAACATTTTTTCGTTTAGTTCGGCATAGTTTTTCTTGAGTAGCCACTCATTCATGAAGAGAACATTTTCCACCTTGCGGAAACCATGGTCGGAAAAAACTATCAAAATGTCATCTGAGGTCATTCTTTGCAAAATCTGTCCGATTAATCGATCTAGGCCCGCATACATTTCGTCCACGATCTCGTTATTCCCGTAGCTGATGTGAAGCAGATCATCTGGTAGTCCTTCGACGGCAATGACCACATCCCACTTTTCCGAATCTATCATATTCAGGATTGAAATTGTGCGTTTTTCCAGATTATCCAATAATG
>DATNHH010000149.1:0-2911 GCA_035605055.1 Nitrososphaerales archaeon | reverse complement strand
GATTTTTTCTTGGTTCCGCCCACATCTATACACTTCGAATTGAGTGATATCTTCCAAAAACAGTATTAAACATTCTTGTTCAGGACTCGTGACTTAATTCATCTTTAGAAAGTGAAGTTTGATCAGGAATGGACTTTGCGGTATTAGCTGAAGCATTTGACAAGATGACCCAGACCTCTTCGAGGACTGAACTTACCGCAATCTTGGTCGACGTATTGAAGAATACTCCCAACAGGCTCGTCTCCCGTGTTTCTTATCTAACTCAAGGGAAACTTTACCCTGACTTTGTCGGGATAGAAATCGGAATGGCCGAGAAAACCACCACAAAGGCAATCGAGAAAGCGTTCGGTGCAAATCTCAAGAAGATTCAAGAATTAATGAGGAAGACTGGCGACCTTGGAGACGTCGCAGCTCAACTACTGCTTACAAGAGAGCAGCAGTCATTTTCTACGGGAAAACTCACTGTCGAAAATGTTTATTCTGCTCTGGAGCTTATCGCGAAGACTTCTGGTTCAGGCTCTGCTCTAACAAGGCTGAACATGCTTTCCACTCTTTTGAATTCCGCGTCAAGTCTAGAAGCTAAGTTCCTCATAAGATTTGTTACCGGAAAATTGCGGTTAGGCGTCGCAGACTTTACGGTACTGGACGCCCTTTCCATTGCATTTACTGGGAGTAAGGAAAACAGAATAAGACTAGAACACGCGTACAATTTAACGAGTGACCTCGGTTTCGTTGCGGATCTTTTGGCAAACCGTGGAATGGAGGCAGTCGAGGAGGTAAAAGTCACGGCCGGTAAACCCGTCCGACCGATGCTCGCGGAACGAATGGAAACCGCCGAATTAATAATTGAACAGATGAATGGGGCGGCCTCCGCGGAATACAAGTTGGATGGTGAGCGGGTTCAAGCTCACAAGACCGCAGAAGGAGACGTGACGCTTTTTTCGAGAAGGCTCGAAAGAATTACTGAGCAGTATTCAGACGTGGTCGAGGCGCTCGAAAGTCTCCCGGCAAAGCAGTTCATCGTCGAGGGAGAAGCGGTTGCGATAGATCCGAATGGAAAATACCTTCCGTTTCAGGAGCTGATGCATCGCAGACGCAAATATGATCTCAAAGAGGCACAGGAGAAATATCCTGTTGTGTTGAACCTTTTCGATGTTCTTCTCATTGAGAAGGAACCGATGATCGAAAAGAGGTACGACGAAAGACGAAAGGCCCTTGAAAAGTTGTTCCGTGCTGCAAAGACCAAACACAACATGATGCTCGTTCCAGCGAGCGAAGTAAAGAATGGGGCAGAGATCGACGCCCTGATGGAAGAGTCACTAGCTGCAGGTTGCGAAGGACTAGTTGTGAAAGATCTTGCGAGCACCTACAAGGCGGGCGCGAGAGGTTATGCGTGGATCAAGTTCAAGCCGGAATATCGCCCTAACATAAGGGATACAATTGACCTCGTAGTCGTTGGGGCAAATCACGGCATGGGCAGACGGGCTGGGGTCTACGGAGCATTTCTACTTGCGGCGTATGACGAGACTGCTGACATCTTCCGGACCACGACGAAAGTGGGGACCGGTTTCTCGGATCTCGATCTAGACAAAATCAGCAAGACTTTGGACAATTACAAGATACCCATGAAGAGTCCCAGAGTTGATGCAAGGGTTGAGGCCGAAGTCTGGTTTGAACCGAAAATGGTCATTGAAATAATCGCGTCCGAAATTACTTTGAGCCCGATTTACTCTGCCGGCCTCGGAATGATCAGAGAAGGAGCAGGTTTTGCCTTGAGGTTTCCAAAGTTCACCGGAAAGATCCGTGACGACAAAGCTCCCGAGGATGCGACAACAGTTCAAGAGCTCCTAGAAATGTACCAAAAACAGGTCAGGCAGTTGAAGAAGGAAGAGCTGCCGTCTCGTCCCTGACTAGAGTATCAGCTGATAGTAAGTCGTATCCTGCCACTTTGAAAACTTGAAACCGACCTCCTTCAGGCAGCCTACTCTCCTGAAACCAAAGTTCTTGTGTAGTCTAATACTTGGCTTGTTGTCGTTGGCGATGCTTGAGATTATTGCGTGGTACCCAAGAGTCCGCGCTTTGTCGATAATCTCACCAACCAAGCGAGTTGCAATCCCCCTTTGCCTGGAGTGCTTTTCCACATAGACCGAAAGCTCTACCGTTTTGAAGTACCCGCTCGTTTTTTGAAATTGGGATATGCTGCAGTATCCTAGTAGTTTTCCGCGTTCGACTGCAATTAGAAGAGGATAACTTTTTCCATGAATTCGAAACCAGTTCATCCGAGTTTCGATAGTCTGAGTCTTCAATTCAAATGTAGCAGCCGACGAGATTACAGAATCGTTGTAAATCTCTAGCATTTCGGGAAGATCCTCTTCTCTTGTTCTTCTGATCAGAATCGGTTTCTCTACTTCCAAATCTGATCAAATCGATTCGGAGAATTTTCAGCAGCCTAACTTAGAAAAAAACTGCTGAAGTTTGCTCCAAGAATTCTCTAAATGTCGAAGTAGAGATAGAACTCGTAGGGGTGCGGCCTTCGCGAGATTTCGCCGAACTCCTTCATCCCGTTCTCGATTACCGCATCGATTATTTCCTGAGTGAAGATGGGTTTTAGAAACTCACTGTCCGAGCTGAGACAGTCAAGGGCTTCTTTGAGTGATCCTGGAAGTTCCTTAATTCCTAAAGATCTCCTGCGTTCGGGAGACAGCTTGTAAATGTCTTCATCAACCGGATCTCCGATCTCGCTCTTTTTCTTAATTCCATCCAGTCCAGCGGAAAGAATCGCGGCAAAACACAGGTAGGGGTTTGCAGCAGTATCGGGCGTTCTGTACTCGAGTCTCTTCCTGCTGGAATATTTTGCGCCCTTCATGTTCACTGGAATTCTGATATTTGCCGAACGGTTTCGACGGCTCCA
>DATNHH010000148.1:0-3090 GCA_035605055.1 Nitrososphaerales archaeon | reverse complement strand
CTTGATTCTGTGCTTTCAGATGGTGTAAAGTGGGCGCTCAACAACGGATACGGAAGATCATCGGATCTGGAGTTCTGCGAAGAAAACGGAACGATGAAACACTCTGACCCGTCAAAGGTGTCTGGGGAGGCCAAGAAACGTGGCGCCAAATCCTTGGGGACCCTCGGCTCGGGCAACCACTTTCTTGAGATTGAAAGAATAAACAAGGTACTCGATCCGATCGCTGCAAAAACATTCGGGATTTCAGAGGAAGGGAGAGTTTGTGTCTTGCTGCATACCGGCAGTCGCGGCCTGGGTCACCAGGTGTGTAGTGACTATCTAAAGATAATCGACGTAGGCTCAGCAAATTTCAAGATTGATCTGCCCGATAGGGAGCTTGCTTGTGCACCAGCAGGTTCGAAAGAGGCTGAAAATTACCGACTTGCAATGGGCTCTGCCCTAAATTATGCTTGGACAAACAGGCAAATCATAGCTCACAGAGTAAGAAAATCTTTCGAGAGAGTATTTCGGCGGAGCGAATCTGATCTTGGAATGGATCTTGTTTATGATGTTGCACATAATATTTGCAAGGTTGAAGAGCACGAGATAGATCAAGATAATCCCAAGAAAAAATCAAAGGTCTTCGTGCACCGGAAGGGAGCAACTCGGGCATTTCCGAAGGGGAGTGAAGTTATCCCGATGGAATATAGAAATGTGGGTCAACCTGTACTAATTCCTGGGTCTATGGGTACTGCTTCGTGGGTGCTGCTCGGGAAGGAAAAATCAATGCAGGTTAGCTTTGGTTCTACCGCACATGGCGCGGGTAGGATGATGTCTAGAGGCGCTGCGACCCGTGCCTATCCTTATGATTTGGTCAGGAGAGATCTTGAAACAAAGGGTATTCTCTTGGAATCGGCGAGCAGGAAGGGAGTGGTGGAGGAAGCACCAGGAGCATACAAAGATGTGGACATTGTTGCGGACGTTTCTGATCGAGTTGGAATCGGAACTAAAGTTGTCAGGCTGACTCCGATGGCTGTTGTAAAAGGATGATCGGATTAAGTATTGATTTAGGAACAAACCAATTCAAAAGGGCCTCATCTTACTATCGGTGTCTTCAGCCTGAATTCACCTAAGTCTTGACGGCCTGTTTCCACTTGATAACTACGTGCAGTCTTTCGGGAATAATTTTCCGAAATTCGGATCCAGTTCCGACATAGAACTTTGAGAAGAACTCGTACAGGTGCAGCCTGAGTGCCTGGACATAGACGATTAGTCCTTCGAATGCGAAAATCAGCAAATTAAGAATCACAAGTACCGGAACGACAATGTAAACGACTAGAGTACCTTGATAGGCGAACCATAACTCGTCAGTCGCTGCGAGAAGAGCCGCGTGAACAATTAACAAAATTGCTAACCTTACGTAACTAACAGTATTGGCCAGAAACTTCGAGACAACCCATTCCAAAAATTCCATTGCAGCGTTTCCTAATTCTCCACCAATACTTCCGTGAATCTTTCCCATCTTCACAAGCACAGGGCCGGCGACAAACAGCCA
Source organism: Nitrososphaerales archaeon (assembly GCA_035605055.1). Taxonomy (GTDB): domain Archaea; phylum Thermoproteota; class Nitrososphaeria; order Nitrososphaerales; family CADDZS01; genus DATLTL01. The sequence continues at coordinate 1,556 of DATNHH010000148.1, read as the reverse complement.
TATCACCGATGCGAAGAAACCGATCAGTCCAATGTTCGCAGTGACGTTTGTAAACGAAAGGAGGGCATTCACATCATAACGCAAGCTCCTGAAAGTGAGAGCTAGAACAACAAAGAAAGTATATCCCACTATGGTTGGCAATGTACTAGCGATCATGTGCCCGTAATCGCGAGCTCTGAGTTTGTTTATCAAGCCTATGAACATTCCAATGTACAAATCAATGATTCCGATGTAAATAGCAAGTTTGATGAAGAAGAATACTGTGTTAGAATTGAAATTCAACTCTTGTTTGAGCGGTTCAAGGTTCAAAAATGGCGCTAATTGTAGAACTCGAGGCAGTTCGAACCCGAAAAGTTCACCGGATATCGATCCCCATATGGTTGCGGATATGCCCGCAAAGAGCAGCAGAATTCCCCACTTTTTGAGATCGTAAGTTCCTCTCAGATAGATTAACGCGCCCACTAGGGTCATCAAAAGTCCGTGGCCGACATCTCCAAACATCATGCCGTAGAAAACTGGAAATGTAAAGGTAAGTATGGGCGTTGGGTCGAGCTCGCCGTATACGGGAGGGCCGCTCGTTAGAGTTACCGTTTCATGAGCTTTGACAACGGAATTTTTTGAGTTGAAAAGTGTGGGAGGTTGATCCTCCACTTCGCCGCCAGTTTCCTCTTCCTTCAGGCCGGTAGCATACGATTGCGCCGGATCAACCAAATATTTGATAATGGGCCATCTGTTTGCAAGTCCCTTTTCAAGCTCCGGAACGAGCTTTGTCGGGACGTAGCCCTGGATTATGGAAAAGCGATCGAGCTTCCCGGATTTTTTGAGTTCCTCTAGTACCGAGTAAGCAACATCGGCCGCTTCACGAAGACCAAGTATGTTATCGTTGATTCCTTTGACAGCTTCCATTGTCTTCAGGGCTGTCTTTTTGATTTCTTCATCGATCTGAATTTTTCGTGCCCCAATCTCTTGGAAGGCCAGATCAGGTCTCTGTGGTAGATCCTTCGGGATTGTTATGGGCCTCACATCAAAGCTTCTCAACGACTTTGTGATTCTATCAGATTGATCGACTGAGCCAATTACTAGCGCTAGAGATTCTTTCTCCGAGATCGGAGCAACGAGCAACAACGATTCTGGCAAACTCTTTTTCAGTTCGGATGCATCCTCCGAGTCTAAAATCACCAACTCGACGTGAAATCGCTTCATCGAAGTAACCAAGGACAGGTCGATGCTGAACGAGGAAAGAGCACGTAGCGTGGCTTGAAGCGACGAATTATCATCTCTCGATTTTTCGAGAGATCGTCTTTGACGAATCAGCTCGCCCAGACCTGAAATAATCGGAATAGATCTCTCGTCTATGGTCTTTACATATTCTTCCCAGTCGGATGCTTCAATGCTAGTTTTGTCGTAACGGATTCCACCAAAAGCCTTCTTCAAAATAGGTGGTTCCACGTTCATTGCTAGGTTGTCCACGACGAAAGAGAGCTCGGAGGAGATTCTGTAAGCGTTGGAGGCAAGTTTTGATAATCGTTTATCATAGATGTCAGATTCGACGGAAA
>DATNHH010000147.1:0-7206 GCA_035605055.1 Nitrososphaerales archaeon | reverse complement strand
CACTCAGTTAGGAGCACATGAGAACCAATATCTACTTGGGTGGTTATGCTAGTTTAAAGCCGAGAATTCGTTCGAGCAGATCGGTTATTGTTATGACGCCGACAATCTTTCCGTCCCGATAGACGAAGGCTATCGTAACTCCAGCATTACTCATGCTATCCATAACGGATGCTATCGAGGCATCAGCTTCCACCTTCGCCGGTTGCACGAGATAGTTCACAGTATTACTGTTGACGCCATTCTCAGAGATAGCTCGGGCGAGCGAGGGGAAAGTCACGACTCCGACAAACTCGTCCTTGCTTTTATCGTAGACCGGGATTCTAGGGTGTCGAGATGACCCCATCACTTTCAGAGCTTCAATTACCGTTGCGTTCGAGTCAACCGAAATTATTCTTTCGGCTGGCGTGGCAATGTCCATCACATCATATTGCGAGGAGGCAAGGGTTGACCTTATCATCCTGACTGCATCGGGCCCGAATCTCTCGTCAGCCTCGAGCATGTCGATCATGTTTTCAAGTTCCTCGGAAATTTCGTCCTCACGGTAGGCCCGTTTGTTTCCGGTTAGAGCAGCAATCCTTCTTGCTAGGCTCGCAAGAGGTCCAGCAATAGGAGACGAAGCGGCGATGACACCCAGAGCCGATGGTGATAGTGCTGCTGCCATCCTCACTGGGTTTTCCACTGCTATTGTTTTCGGAATGAGATAAAGGAAGATCATTATCAACAGCGAGCCGACCACGACGCTCAATATCCACCCGATTGGTCCATACAGCTCCGAAAGTACGATTCCCATCGTCGTGACGACGACGACGTTTGCAACGGTATCGATAAAGGTAGTAACGCACACTAGTTTCGCCTTTTCCTCTGTGATTTCAAGAGCCTTCGTAGCGTTTGAAGAGCCTTCTTTCTGCATCGAGAATAATGATGGACGCTTGACGGTGAGGTAAGTTGCCTCCACTAACGAGATATAGAAGGCGACAGCCGCGCTGGCAAATAGTGCTAGATAAATGACTAGATCGATCACGATATTGAGACATGTAAGATGCCTAATTAACTAACATGGAATAGCGCTAGTCGGTCAAATAGATTGTAGGATTTCGGTTTTGGACTAATCACTGCTGCCATATCAAAAACCGCAAGTGCAGCGACGGGAATATCATTCATTTTCCTTCTGCAACAGTTGTTTCTTGGAACATTTGTTGGAACCGCTCTTTCATCTGGACCTCAGGTTGAGGGAAGATTCGTCCCTGCTTTCCATGTAACCGACGCTCTAACCTCATTATTCACACGAGGAGCATCTCCTACTAGTCCGACGGTTCTAACAGATCTGCTTGTAGTCGCTATGAGTGGTGTAGCAATCTTGTCAGCTGGGATCATCAACTTCAGAAGACAAAGCAGAATCTAGGCTCCGAAAACAAACGAAATAAATCTGCGATAGAGTCCATTAATGCCATTATAATTGGAAAAGAACCTCAATTTGACATGCCCATCTAAATTGGGTTCGAAGACCATCCGTCTCATTCACATGCGGATTGCTTTTTGTCGAACTAGTGTCGTTCGCCTTTAGGTTACCATTCTTGATAATCGTATTCGGACCTTAAATAACGATGAACGCGCTCACTCATATGATGAACAGAATTGATGGCCGATTCCATCGAAAGGGCACGAACGAAACGTGCAATAGTAATCTTCACTAGCAGATACGGTAACACGGAAAAGATCGCGAGATCGTTTGAAAGGGGACTCGAAGAAGCAGGTATTGAAACCGTTTGTGTCAATGCAATTGACGCACCAGTCGATTCACTAACACAGTACGATCTGATTTGTTTAGGCGCTCCGACGGAGTGGCACTCGGCTTCAAAACCAATGAAAGCTTTTCTTGAAAATCTCAAGAAAGTTGATCTTAATGGAAAGTTTGGCTTCGCCTTCGACACGAGATTTGAGGCCCCTCTCTCTGGAAGTGCAGCCAAGGGGATTGAAAAGGAATTGGAGTGTTGCGGCATGAAGATGATCGTTCCCCGCGAATCAGCCCTTATCCTCGGCAGACAGAAGAGCGAAAAGGGAAATGTGAAACTAAAGGACGGTGAAGAGCAGAGATTCGAGCAGGTTGGCCATCAGGTTGGAAACATACTTTCGGCAAAGGAAGAGGCGATCGCGGCGTGATTAAAGAACAGGTCACGAGTACCGAAGCTGCAGATTCAGCTTGGGGAAAGCTCTACCGAATTGGCGGATATGCCGCCCTAATGGCTCTGGCGGTAGTACTGATCGAGGGTCTCATCGTCGTTATCATCCAAGCGGTGTGGTTGAATTCTGGACGGTTCGGAGTGATCGTTGGTGGGCAGGGTGGGCAGCCTGGCACAGTAATCGGATGGTTCAATTTATTTCAGAATAATCGACTCATCGGACTCCTCGATGATGCTATCTTGGACATTGCAGTTGTCGCTCTACTGGGCCCCGTATTTCTTGCTCTCTTTGCCCCGCTGAGGCGGACCAATCAATCTTGGATGGCAGTCGCAACTCCACTCGCCTTCGCAGGCATAGCAGCTTACGTGGCGACTAATACGAGCCTCTCTTTACTTTACCTCAGCGATCAGTATGCGGCTGCGACAGCGGAAGCACAGAGGTCTCTCCTGCTAGCAGCGGGTCAGGGCATTATTGCTGTTGGTGGCGGTGGCCTGTTTTGGAGTACAGGGTTCATTTTAGTGGCGGTTGCTGGACTGATCGTCGCAGCAGTTATGCGCACAGGCAAGCTCTTCGGCATAGCAACCGCTTGGGCGGGAATCCTCGCAAATGGATTATTTCTAGTCAATTACATCGCCTCCGTCTTTGTGTCAGCTACATCCAACGTGTCAACAATCCTCGTCGGTTGTGCCACGATTTTGATGTTCATCTGGTGGATCCTGATTGCCCGAAAGTTATTCCAGCTCGATGTGAAGCTGAAGCATGGGTATCTTTGAGACACGATAATTCAACCTCGAGATGGGGGCTATTTGCCGATATTCCCTCATGGGGTAAGGAGGAATGAAGTCAGATCCAAGAACGAGAATTCCTGGCCTAGTTGAAGACGAATCTCAGGGCACATACCCGTGATTGCGAGCACGTAGAATACTGAGGCATTGCTAGAAACGTTCAGCGCGTAAACCGCGTATGCAATGGATGTTTGCCCACTTTGAGTCGGGAATGGAGGAGCTGTTAATGAATTCGGCTGGGCAACTATCCTGATAACATCGACTGGAGCCTTCGACATATTGTTCTGAAAGTATACAGTCGAGTTCAATACTACATTTGCAGAATTGCTTGAAATTGTTTTATACTCGACACGGATTTTCGCGACGTTGTTTGGCTCTACTGTAAAGGCAGCCAGGGTCTCAAGCTGACTTGTATTGGGGCTTGGTTGCGGAAGCGATTTCGTTGGACATTGCTGCAAATATTGGGTTCCGCTGTCAACTAGAAAAAAAGGGAAGTATAAAGAAAATGAAATGTTGGAATACTTTCTACTGAATAATTCTCAAGTTATAGGATGAGATTTCTTTCCTTCACTTTTCTGACTACAAGAAAAGTTACACTTATTATCGAAACCACTGACTCGAAAACTGTTCCTTTGTCTACATTGCAAGAAGCTATCACCAAAAGCAAAGATATTGTAGGGTACCCGATGAAGCGTGTCGAGGATCCCAGGCTGGTCACCGGGGAGGGAAGGTACATCGACGACATAAGACTACCCGAGGCGCTTTACGGCGTATTTGTAAGAGCTGCTTACGGCCACGCCAAAATCAAGAGAATCGACCTCACTACTGTGCAACACAATGTAGCGTTTGTCCTTACAGGTAGAGATCTCCGTCATGTCAAAAACATGCCGACCGCTGGCAACGACAGCGAAAAAACGGACAGTCCGAGGCCCGTGCTCGCTATCGATGAAGTAAATTATCTTGGTGAAGCGATCGCCCTAGTTGTTGCGAAAGACCCGTATGCAGCGGAAGATGCTGCTGAACTCGTATTGGTAGACTATGAACCGCTAGAGGCCGTGGAAGATCCAGAAAAGGCACTCAAGCCTAATGCTGCGAGAACGCACGACTATCTCTCCAATAATATCGCCTACCATTCGAAATATGAGTCTGGCGACGTCGACCGAGTCTTCGAAGAGGCAGATCAAAAGATCGCACTCCAAATCACAAACCAGCGAATCGCACCCCTTCCAATGGAACCGAGAGGAGTCGTAGCTAATTATGATGTTGGATCTAGATCGCTCACCGTCTGGTTATCTACTCAGGATCCTCACGGTGCGAGATCATTAATTGCAGATACTCTTGAACTGCCAGAGAACAAGGTCCGCGTTATAGCTCCGGATGTTGGCGGCGGTTTTGGGGCAAAGGCCGCTCTCTACCCAGAGGAGATCGTAGTCGCGTATGCTTCCATGAGGCTTGGTCGTTCGATTAAATGGGTAGAAACAAGGAGCGAGAATTTGCTTTCGATGACGCATGGAAGGGGCCAAAAGCAGTATATTGAGGCTGCTGTTTCGCGGGACGGATTGGTGCGTGGCTTGAAGATAAAGATTGTTTCGGACTGCGGAGCTTACAACACTTCGACGGGCTGGTCCAATCCATCTTCTACCATGCAATTGGCTCCAGGTCAATATGATTTATCTGCCTTCAGATCGGAAGTGCTTCACGTTTTCACTAACAAGGTCCCGCAGGATTCTTACAGGGGTGCGGGTCGTCCTGAAGCAAATTATCTTATCGAGCGGACTATCAACACAATTGCTCGAAAGCTGAAGTTCGATCCGGTAAGGCTGCGGACTTCAAATTACGTAAGACGCGACAAGTTTCCCTACAAAACGATGACCGGACTGTCTTACGATTCCGGGGATTATGAAAGAAATCTTATGGAGGCTCTCAAAGTTTCAGAATATGAAAAACTAAGAACGATGCAACGCAGGGCGAGAGAGGAGGGAAGACTTGTTGGAATCGGCCTTGCGTCTTGGGTCGACATTACGGGCACAGGTGCACAGGCACCGCAGACGGCAGCAATTTCTGTAACGAGTACCGGAAAAGTTACCATCGCGATCGGCGGCGAGCCGCAGGGGCAGGGCCACGCGACGTCCGCAGTCCAGATCGCAGCGCAGGGTCTGGGAATTGACCCGGCGGACATTGACGTAAAGTACGGGGACACAAACTCCCTGGTATTCGGTTTTGTTACCGGAGGCAGCTCGGGATCATCGGGTACCGGTAGTGCTGTATTCGTATGTGCAAACAAGGTCAAAAAGAAGATGAGCGAGATAGCCGCGAGCATGTTGAATACTGATGACGAGTTAACATTCCAGGATGGCAAGATCTTCATCTCAAAGACTCCTCAAAAATTCGTTACTTTTCTCGATGTCGCTAGAACGGCGTATCGACCCGACAAACTTCCGAAAGGTATGGAAGCTACTCTATTCGAATACACCGCATTTGCCCCGACAGATTTCATTTATCCCTTCGGAGCTCATGTCGCTGCAGTAGAGGTGGACAAAGAGACCGGAGTGGTCAAGCTCTTGAAATATTTTGCAGTGGACGACTGCGGTAAAGTGATCAACCCGCTGATAGTGGAAGGTCAGGTTCACGGCGGAGTGCTTCAGGGAATCGGTCAGGCACTTTTAGAACAGATAGTATACAACGAATCAGGCCAACTTCTTACCGCCACGCTCGCAGATTACCTCTTGCCCGTGGCTGAAACGCTTCCACATATCGAGTGCGGGAGGACCGAAACTCCCACAAGCCGTAATCCGCTGGGAATAAAGGGAATTGGAGAGGGTCCCACGATAGCTGCTGCGACAGTGGTCGTTAACGCGGTCGAGGACGCCCTTTCTCCGCTCGGCGTTTTCGTGGACAAAATGCCCTTGGCGCCGGATTACATTCTAGGTCTCATGAAATCGGCTGGAAATTCTTGAGGTCCGCGTTTTCTTCATGTTCGTTTATGGCAACAAGAATTAAGTGTCTCAAAATGGCATGATCTCTTCTGCAAGAGATCTCAGGCCATTAATGTTCACCACTTTTAAGGCTCCACTTTCTTCGCAGTTCATCTCTCATGGCTTTGATGGCTTTACCCAGGATCTCTTCTGACTTGCCGTTTTTGTAAACATCAGCTGCGTCAAAAAAAGTTGATGTCTAAATACAGGGCACGCTTGACAAGCTTGATTGCTGGGGCTCTATCTATTTTAGATCCAAAATCCATCGTCCCCATGCAAAGGTTGGACACTTTCATCCCAGATTTGCCTAGCCGCTTGTACTCCACTTTACAAAGCCTCGAAATCTTTCATTTTGATCTGGATCATGAATCGAATTAGAAGACGTCGTGGACGTTCTTTGCAACCGCCCGGATCATTTTCTTAGTACAACCAGTCGAGATGTTCACTTCGTTGACACCAACCTCTTGATACGTCTCGATCAGTTTCACCATGTCTTTCCAGCTTTTGCAGAAGTGCACGTTACTTTGAAGTTGCTCCAAGGTAACTTTCCTCCCTTCATTCTCGACTTCTATGGGGTTAGGCGTACTCCAGGAATCTTTCCTCCAAATGCCAAGCGTTCTCCACGCGTTCTTGAGAAGATATTCGGGCGTCTCGAAGCTGTAGATCAGTTCAATGGCAACCTTTCCCAATCCTTTCTTGTTAGTCTCGCGTCTACCCTGCATGTAGGCAGGAAGGATCACATCCTTGAGCCTCTGGACATCATTCCTCGGACTCAATGTGATCAATCCCTCAGTATTCACGCCGGCAGCATATGCAGCTTTCCTTCCTATCGCTGAAGCATAAATCGGGATCTTCCTCCTTGGTTTGGTGTAGAGGCAGTAAAAATCAGACGAGAAATATTTGCCTTCAAACTTGAAGGGTTCCTTGGACTCCCACATTTGGCGTATCAACCGGATGCCTTCCGTCATCCGGTCCATTCTCTCTTCCCATTTTGGCCACCGATCATTCCAGAAGGGGCGTTCGTTCAAAGCCTCTCCAGTGCCGAAACCGAGCAAGAGTCTGCCCGGGTACATGTTGTCCAAGGTGGCAGCAGCCTGTGCTATGATCGCCGGATGATACCGTGCTCCAGTTGGCACAGTGACCCAAGGTCCGACTTTGATTCGATCAGTTTTCTCCAATGCAGCCGGCATCATCGACCAGACGAAAGAGGACCGTTTGCCTGAATGGTACCAAGGAAAGATGTGGTCACCAAACAAGACGGTCGA
>DATNHH010000146.1:0-3511 GCA_035605055.1 Nitrososphaerales archaeon | reverse complement strand
CAAGCCCTTGTGGGTACGCCGCAGAGCTCATTGCAGGTTCTGAAGAACGACCTTCATTCACCTCAGTACATTTTGATTTTCATTGCAGGATACAGATTCTCTCCCAGCACATCATCCGGGCAGGCAAGCCAGCTTTACTACATGTTAACAGTGCCGACTCCCTACCCGCAGCCTGCCGGTGGAGATGAATCGAAGAAACAATGGTTTATCAGAATTGGAAATGTCACTTGCGGGTGTCTTGAAGAGAATCTCGGGCCCCGTGCCCTCATGGAGAATGATGACTTTAGTCCTACTCCCTACTTCTGGTCAAGTTCAACGCTAGGGCAGCTGATCCCATTCCAATCACAATCGTTGTACTATAATCCGGTTTCCCAACAAACGGCTACGGGTTACAACGGGACCGTTTCGACGACAACCGGCGCATCAGGAATATCAAATGGATATACGGAAATCTACACTTATCAGATGAAATTTCCCACCGGTGACACCTCTGCGCCTTTCCAGCTGGCGTTTGAATCTTCCAGTCTCCCAGGGGCTGCCGCGGGTCTCTATTCAGCAGTTCTGGTCTACAAGGTAAACTACAACTATACTGCCTAAAATGGCGGCAATCCAATCCGGCTTGAATTCGTGGGCAGCTTCGTGAATCCGCCCAAAGGTCGTCTTTTAGAAGTCGCCACTGATGCGTTTGCCATTATATGTAGCATGGACGATTCGGTATTTGGCGGCTACGGCGCAAATCAAGGGTTTGTGATTTTGGAGGATTCAGTTCTAGCCTTTGATTCCGGATTTTCCCTTCCTCAAGCCCGTCACCTCGAAGCTTCAATTAGAAGCGTGACGGACAAGAAAATTCGCTTTCTAATCAACAGCCACGATCATTCTGATCATATCTTCGGTAACTCCTTCTTTATGAAAAAATATTCGTCTCACGGCCTCTCGATAATATCGCACTCAATTTGCAGTGAAAATATTAGTCGGCAGGGTCCAAGGAGGCTGAAAAATTATCTGAAGATTCCTGGTCTGAAAAAGCTGCTCTTGACCCTTGACATAGAACCTCCCAATATTACCTACCCGGACTTAGGATTTAGAATCGAATTAGGAGGAACCGAAATAGTTCTAGCTCATCCGCCGACGGGGGCCCACACTCTTGGGGATACAGCGCTATATTTGCCAAAGAAAGGGGTCGTTTATTTTGGAGACATCGTGTGGAATCGATTCTTGCCGAATCTTGAGGATGCAAACCTCGAAGGATGGATCAGTTTTCTCGAAGAGATCGATCTTGACACTTACAAAAAATGCATACCAGGTCATGGAGATGTTTGTGGACCTACTGAAATAATCAACTTCCAAGAATACCTCAAGTCAGTGAGGAAAAATCTACTCGAATTTGAAACAAGGAATCTCTTGAATAATCGTAACTCTTTGAGATCATGCTTTGAAGTTCCAGGCACCGAGGATTGGAAATTAAGATCAATCATCGAATACAATATTGATGCTCTTTTTGGAAAGGATTCTTACGTGCAGAAACATGGTCAGTGATCACATCTTTCTTACTGCTTCGACCGACTTTGCTCTAACAGCGAGCTCGGCAGAGACTGCCCTGAGGAAAGATGGGTTTGATTTCACTCAAAATAGAACCAAAGATCTGGTTGAATTCGAAATCGAAAAACCAGTCTACTTCAGAATCGTTATTCAGAGAAGGACAGATCCGGAGGTCGGAAATTTTCTTTTGCCATCAATAAAGGCTGCGAGAGGCTGCCATATTGACATATGGCTTTCAACCGACCTAGCTAACGGAAATAACGAAGATTCCTGTGCCAAGAGATTCCTAAGATCGCTTGTGCAGTCTTTGCCTACCCCTCCTTGGGAAGGATTGAAGTTTCGAGAATCGGGCAAGGCGAAGAAAAAATGGAAAAGTCTGCTGGATTGATTCGTGTTTGTTCATAAGCCCTCCTGAAACAAATATTAGTATCTAGATAGGTACCATTCGAGCGAATCCCATGGTTAAGAGACGAAGGCGGGATGCTTATGGAAACTGGGTATGGGACGACGACGAGGAGATCCTGCCAACAAAGGAAGTCGAAGCGACACCTGCAGAAAGTAGTCCATCACGTGGTAGTCAAAAAGAGGGCTTGAGCCTTGATTGGAGAGACTTTGTCGCTCTTTCCATTGCATCCCTAGAAACTTTCTTGCTTCCGGTCGTCGTATTCATCCTAGTGTTGCTTGGGATAGTCGTCGGTCTATCCTTCTTCAGGTAGCCCTAGACTCACGCGGCGACAGTTTGCGTGACTTCGATCTGTCTTTTGGTTTTGAAGTCAATATCATAGTGGCATTCGATCCAGTGCCCTGGTTCTATTTGGACTAGTGGCGGGAATTCTTCTTTGCATTTGTTTGTTGCGTAGGGACAGCGGGTGCGGAACCTGCAGCCGCTTGGAATGTCGATGGGACTCGGAACGTCACCCTCAAGGACTCCCATTTCCTTACGTTTTTGCGGGTCAGGGTTGGGGACGGAAGAAAGCAGGGCATTTGTATAGGGGTGTTTCGGGTTCTCGTAAATCATCTTCATTGAACCAATTTCGACAATCCTGCCCAAATACATGACCGCGACTCGATCGCACATATGTCTTATGACAGAAAGATTGTGAGAGATGAAAAGATACGTTAGATTGTAATCACTCTGAAGTTTCTTCAGAAGGTTTAGGATCTGAGCCTGAACCGACACATCTAATGAAGACGTAGGCTCATCTAAAAGCAAAAACTGCGGGTTGACCGCGAGCGCTCTGGCGATGGCAATCCTCTGCCTCTGTCCTCCGCTAAATTCGTGCGGGAATCTCGAGAGGTGATCCGGGTTCAAACCAACCGTCTCGATTAGTTTTTCCACGGCCCGATTTGCTTCATCTTTAGAATTGATCACGTGATGGATTCTCATTGGCTCGGTTAGAGTGGAACGAATCGACTGCCGCGGATCCAAGGAGGCGTAGGGATCTTGAAACACCATTTGCATTCGACGCCTGTACGGTTTGAGGCGACGACCCTTCAACTTCGCAATGTCCGTATTTTCGAACATTATCTGGCCCTTGGTGACGTTTATCAATCTCAGGAGAGTTCGAGCAACCGTTGTTTTTCCAGATCCGGATTCTCCAACAAGTCCCATCGTCTCTCCCTTCTTAATCGCAAGGGACACGCCATCGACCGCTTTCACGTTTGCGACAATCTTTCCAAAGAGACCCCCCTTGATTGGGAACCACTTGTAGACATTTTCGATCCTTATCAGATCTTCGCTAGTTTCCATCTCCATTCCCTCAGTACAACCAGCACTCGACGAAATGATTAGGGCGGGCTTCGATAAGAGGTGGCTTTTCCTTAATGCACTTGTCCATGACAAAGGAACAGCGCGGATGAAATCTGCAACCAGACGGAGGAAATATGAGGTTTGGAACACTACCCTTAATCGACTCCAATTCCGAGGATGAAACATCCGGCTTTGGAACCGCAGCGAACAAACCCTTGGTGT
>DATNHH010000145.1:0-3063 GCA_035605055.1 Nitrososphaerales archaeon | reverse complement strand
TTAGTAACTGATTTGTAGTTTATTCTGACGGTATTCGGATGCTGTCCCTCAGAAGAATCGAGGATACGTAACAAGGCAGTTCAATATCTTAAGTATGGCTTGGTTTCGAGTCAAGAGGCTTGCTCAAACTTCAATAAAAAGTACCTATCTCCGCTTTATTAACAAAAAATAGAGCGTAACCATAACAGGTAGTTTCCATAATTTTTCCGATGACTGGACAGATTTGTCACTCCTCGTTTGGAGGAGGTATGTCCAGATTCTCCTCCTCGCTAGAACTCTTCACTTCGAGTCCCAACAAATTTCTGTTTTCCGTGGCTGAATATTGCTCCAATGTATCTTTTGCCGAAATTTTCCTAATTTCTGCAGGAGTGGCGGAGATGTATTTGGCAGTAGCTAATTCCCTGATCCTGGTTGCAATGATGTCACCGATTCCATTTACCTTCAGTAGATCGAGTTCAGTTGAGGAAAACAATTTTTCAAGAGTTTCCATCTCACTGAGCAATCGATCGGCGAGAACTCCGCTAACGCCAGGAATGCCTGAGACGATGTACCTTTGATTTTCCGAAAGAGTGACTGGCTTTCGCCCTTCTCTTATTCTGCTCTCTCGTTTCTTTTCCATCTGCTCTCTTCTTGCAATATGAAAAATAACTTCTGAAACCTCTTTTTCATTAGTGGCGAAGAAGACCGGTACTTTGAAATCTGCGAGAACGCTTGCGAGGGCGCCGTAGAAGGCAGTCTCTCCGATTCCCGAAAGGTGTTTCTTGTCACCCTGGATTACTAGTATGGGTCGAGAGTATTTTTCGCTCATGTTAGCAAGCTGTTTGAATAGTCTCCCGTCGTAGATTGATTTCACAAAATCATCTAAGGTCTTTCTTTCGATTACTATCTCGCTGGAGACCACGAAATCGCCAAAATCGAGTTGCTTAACTTCGACCCTCGAACCCCTCTGCCTAAGCTTTTCGACAAGCTCAGGAACCTCCCTCGTGTCAGCATAAACGAGAGGCATGTTTTCATTTTCAGCAGAAACGAACTTATCAAGAGGCCCTTTCTTTTCACCCTTTGACTGAACCAGAGCAGTTGCGAACTTTTTGGTGTCGCCGAGTCGTCTTTTGCTCAACCAGTAGAATGCTTCGTCCCGAGTTCCCTTTGTGATCAGGACATACAAGTGGCCTTCCTTTTTTCTTCCTGTTCTGCCTTTACGCTGGACGAACCTTACAGCACTGGGGACATTGTCGTAAAACACGACCATGTTACAATCGGCGACATCCAGACCCTCTTCGCCGACTTGAGTTGCGACCAGAATATCATACACGCCTTCTCTGAGCTGTTGCAACGATCGAATCTGACTCTTCTGACTCTGCCCACTTTCTCCACTTTTTCCGATCAGGTAACCAGCCTTGAGGCCATTCTTGATAAGGTCGGAGTAAATCTGGTCTACCGTATCACGATAGCTTGCGAAGACAATCGCTCTCTCGCCTTGTTTGACTGATTTTGCTAATTCAAGAAGTTTGGCAATTTTCGGATGCTCATTTCCGGCTATGAGAGCAGCCCTCGCCTGTTCGTAAGCCTCTACAACTCGGGAGTCGCTTAACATCTCTGACATTCCATAACCCCTCTTCCTTTCCATGAGCCTGTCCATGAATTTCTTAAAAGCGGAAAGGCTCTGCGTCTCAATTAGATTTAGAGCATGATACAGTCTAATAGAACTGAAAAGAGCATTTCTGAGCTGGGAGCTCTGGATCTGATCTACCTTTGTGCGTAACTTCAACAGATCTTTAAGAGTGATTGAGCCGTAGTTATTTCTACGTAGAAGCGAAGCATCCTCCATCATCTTCAGTCTTGCATTCAGGGAATCTCGCATTAGATCGCGGATCGATTTCAGACTGGGAGAAAGTTCGACCTCAATCCAATCCACATTTGTCTTGTAAACAAATGGCCGAACATCATCGCTTTTTTCGTCACGAGTTTCGACTTTACTTATCCTCAGTTTCGAAAGGATCTCTTCGATCTTCGCTTTGTCAGAAGGAAGGGATGCGGTCATGCCGACGATGCGGCCATGTGGATTGAATTCATTGTATGTGGAGGCTATGACAGTATACGCATGATTTCCAACCGCCCTGTGCACTTCGTCGAAAATTATCAATGAAAAATCTCGTAGATCGACCTTCTGTTTTTCCAATTCGATTGCAGCTACCTGTGGTGTCGCACAAACAAGCCTCTTTCTCCAAGCAGAATCCCTGATTTCGGCCGGATCCTCACCCGTTAAGATAGATATCTGCTCACTCGCAATGTTCAGATAATTCGAAAAAAAAGAGTGATGCTGGTGAACAAGAACTCTGGTTGGTGCAAGCACTAGAGCTCTCGAATCATCGCTTTTGGATAGAAATTCAGCGACGATTAGTAATGCTATGGCAGTCTTTCCCAAACCCGTAGGTAGTATGACAAGTGTGTTTTGGGCAGTACAGGATTTGGCAACCTCCTCCTGGTAGGATCTCTTTTCCAAAAGTCCAGGTTTTATCAAGGGGAGATCGACAAAAGTGACCTCTCTTGACATGGTTTGGTTTTCTACCAAATTTCTGCCACTACGATACAAATCTCGGCTGTTAAATAGCTAATTCAATCCTTTTATCAGTCGAAGGCTCAAGAGCCCAAGCGGTTGAACAAGATTACCGAGACAGGAGCACTTGTAAGTTTTGAAGGTATAGATGCTTCAGGAAAAAATACCCAATCAAGAATGCTTTTTGACTTTTTGAAAGAGAAGGGCTTTTCATGTGAATACCTGAGTTTCCCTTCTTATTCGTCACCGATAGGTCAGGAGATCAAGAATTATTTGACGGGAAAGCGTGAATATGGCCCTGAAGCTAGACACGTACTTTATTCTGCCAATAGATACGAACTAAAACCATCCATCGACCGATGGATTTCTGAAAAAAAAATCATCATACTCAACCGTTACTGCGAATCAAATATTGCTTATGGAGTTGCTGACGGCCTGCCTCTTCTTTGGCTGGAGCAGCTCGAGGGGCGTATGCCGAAATCAGATTTCGTCTTTTATCTCAAAAT
>DATNHH010000144.1:0-8954 GCA_035605055.1 Nitrososphaerales archaeon | reverse complement strand
GTTAAAGGAAGGTGTACATCCTGTTGCACAAAATCCATGGCCTCCGCAGAGACGGGCAAACCGCTACCACTTGGCTGTAGACAAGGTTAGATTCGCTGGCGAACCAGTTGTTGCGATACTTGTCAAAGATAAGAATTCCTTAGAGGATCTTATCGATCTAGTCGAAGTGGTGTATGAACTGCTGCCAGTAGTTACAACAATAGAAGAGTCAAAGCAAAACAAGACGCTTCTTTACGACGACTGGAAGGACAACATTTCGCAGACAAATGAAGAAAAGAAAGGCGATGCAGCCAAAGCAATCTCATTGGCTGCTTTCGTGGTCAGCGCAAGAGAGGGAATAAGGAGACAGGAAGCCGCCCCTATCGAAACGCATGCTGTGTTTGTATCATATGATAGAGAGAAAGATCTCTACGAAGTGAATGCCGGAGTCCAGTCCGTGCACGGCCTCCAAGATCAACTGGCTTCTGAGCTCGGGATCCCAAAGAAAAAATTTCATGTTAAAGTCATGGACGTTGGAGGAGGATTTGGAACCAAGGGAGGTGCGTCTTATCCTTGGCCTCTGCTCGCGTGCATGTTTGCAAAAAAGACCGGACTTCCAGTCAAATGGACTGGCAGCAGGACCGAAGAGTTTCTCGAAGCTGCTGCCGGAAGAGATGAGTACTGTGACGTTACCCTTGCATGCGACAAAGACGGCAGAATAGTTGCGCTTAAGGCAAAAGTAGAATGCGATGTCGGTGTTTCCGGAACCCAGACTCATATGCCCTCCATGACGATCTGGACGATGCCTGGACCGTACAAGATACCGAATCTAGATCTCGAAGTAGCTACTTACGTGACGAACAAGATGCCAATTGGGCCCGTCAGAGGAGCGGGAGCACCGGAAGGATGCTACTTCATCGAAAGGGTCGTCGAAATAATGGCAAAGAAGATAGGACTTGATCCTATAGAATTTAGGCGCCGCAACTTGGAGAAGCCAAGTAAGCCAGATGGAGAAGATTATCAAATTCTTCTGGACATTCTGATCAAATCATCAAATTACGAGGCTCTTTTGAAATGGAGAAGCGGTTTGTACTCCAAACTCAGACAGAAAGGCCCTACTGTTTCGAGCATTTTGGGAGGAATAGGGACATCGGTAAGAGGCAGCAGCGAATCGGAAGATGAGGAAGAGGACCTGGGTGGCGAGGGAGAGGGATTTCAAGCCGGAGGAGACGGAGACAGATCAAAGTCGTGGCAGAGCTCAGGGAATTCTGGCGGGTTAGGAGGTAATACAGGAGCGAGCTCGGATTCTTCCTCTTGGCAAAAGAGTGACAACAGCAATGATTCCTCGGAACAATGGCAGTCTGGAGGGGACGACGATAGTGACGGATTTTCGTTCATGACTGAGTCAGCCAGGGTCGTCTTGGACACCAATGGAAATGTGACCGTCTACACAGGCTCGTCGCCACATGGGCAGGGGGAAGAAACAACGTTTGCTCAGCTTGCGTCGGATGAATTAGGCGTACCTTTTGAAAACACTCACGTCGTTTGGGGCGATACTCAATTAATTCCTTTCGGGGTAGGAACATTTGGTAGCCGCTCTGCAGCCACCGGGGGAAGTGCAGTAGTTGATGCCACACGTAAGCTGAAATCTCAGCTCCTCGAAATGGCGTCAAAGGTTCTTGGAATCGACGCGAAATCTCTTGGGATCCGAAATGGGGCATTTGTGAATCTTTCAAAACCAAACACTTCGCTATTGATCTTAGGGCAAATTCTCCAAAAGCTTGGAATGAGTGAGATTTCAGCAGATTCGAGGTTTACCCTAAGCTCAATGAGTTATTCCAGCGGAGTGCATTTGTGCGCTGTGACACTGGATATCGAAACAGGTAAAGTGAAGATCGATAAGTACGTTCTTGTCGAGGATTGCGGACGAATGATAAACAAATCCATAGTTGAGGGCCAACTACAAGGGGGAGTGGTTCACGGGATTGGTGGGGCATTACTCGAGGAGCTGGTATACGACGAATCGGGGAACCTCTTGACTTCGACTTTCATGGACTACAGCATACCGACATCTGTGGATAGCCCTGACATCGAAATTATTCACAGAACAACTCCATCAACTGTGACACTCAATGGTGTCAAGGGCGTTGGGGAGAGCGGTACGATAGCCTCTTACGGAGCGGTCATGAATGCCTTGAACGATGCACTCTCTCAGATTGAAAAAACAAATGAGGTAAATGTTTCCCCAGCAACACCTGACATCATCTATGCTACTGCGCTATCCCACAGAGATGAGTAAGATACTTAGGATTGAGAAGACCAGTTTTTGAACAGATTGAACTATGAAAGATACTGAACTCGACCCATTTCCAGAGGAGCTCCCATATTCCAATCCCCGAAGCCTTGACATTTTTAGAACCCAACTTTTGGTACAAACTAGTTTGTTTGGAGTGAAGACATCTTTAGGTACATCATCTCGTAGGTTCTAGACCAAAAGCTCCGACGACTCTCTCCAGAGAAGCTTCAACAATTTCGCGAGGGTCCACTTGTTAAACAAGATCCATCGAACAGAGAGTGGGAACAATGTCAAGAGTCATTTTTAGTTCTGAAGCCAATTTATTCCTTGCAGTACATGGATAGAATTCGTCAATTAGATTTAGAGTATTACTATTTTGATGGTTATGATCTCGAACCGACCGCCTCTTATTGAGTCACCTATTCCTGCACAATTAGTCGGTGCCCCAAATGAATTATGCAGTTAGCTTGAATCTGGGACCTGCCTTTTCAGGTGATCGCGGAATCCAGAGAAGACCAGGAACTCTGCTTTTTCTTCTGCTATATGTAACAACAGTTTCGAGTCGGCGAAGGAATTATTGCAATCTAGACAGAACCACTGCCCTTTGTAATTTTTCCGAAGTTCGAGTCCGCAGCTAGGACAAACGGGAACTTCTATCAATTTGTTCCGAGTCCGTGTTTCCATTGCTTCTACCGAAGTGTCAGTTTCGGCCTCTGTTTGCTTTTGCATCCTCTAACATCGGACTCTTTGATTGCCCCGCGAATATTATCCTCTTTCCGAGAAGATTCCATAATCTCTACAAAATCAATGCAAGAATCAACCCTGAATAACGGAAATCCAATTATCAGACTTAATCGAAAACCATGGGATTAGCATTCGGTAACGAATAGTCTACCGAAAAGATAATGCAGAGGGATTCGCAAACTGAAACACAATTTTTGATTTATCGCATCATGCTATAAAGCATTGATTTGCATTCATTTGGACTTGCGATCCTCAACAGATTGGAAATTCTAACCAGCTTTCGGGCTAGTCGAATTTCTAAGAGAGTTTATGGCCATTTCTGTATCGGGTATCCAATGCATATCTGAATCATTCCTCCATTCTCAATTTTGACGATCGTGTTCGTTACTTAAGTAGTCAAAGCGCATCGATTGTCCTGTTGAAGGACCTTGGCAGAGAAAGAAAGTTCGGATTCCGAGCTACTTCATTTATCGAAGATTTTAGTTCCAATCGATGGTTCCCCAAATGCTAGCCGGGCTCTGGGTGTCGGGATAAATCTATCGAAAACTTACAGCTCTGAACTCATCGTTCTGTGTGTCATACCAGCTCCGAGTGTTCTAGTAGAGGCTTCCGTTGGTCTTGGGATGGCTCCCACAGGGCTGGATACATATTACAAACAGCAAGAAATGGGTGCTAATCATTTCATTGACGAAGCTTTGGCCGTTGCAAGAACGCGGGGCGTCAAGATAAGAGGTGAAGTGTCCCGTGCCTCCAAGTCAATCGTTGAGGAAATAATTGATGTAGCTATTAGTGAGAAAATTGAGATGATAGTCATCGGCACCCGAGGTCTGGGTGGCTTTAAGAAACTTCTCCTGGGGAGCGTTTCAAGCGGCGTTGTGACCCACGCACAGTGTAACGTTTTGATTGTAAGATAGAAAAGGAACGTTGCCCTCATGTCAGAACAAAAATCAGCAAAGTTGATCCTAGAACCGACGTACATGGAAATTCTGAACATTCAAAAGCTGACAAAGAGCTTCGACGGCAAGACAAACGTCGTCGATGACGTTTCGTTCAATGTATCAGAAGGTGAGATCTTTGGCTTTCTTGGCCCCAACGGTGCGGGAAAGAGCACCACGATTAACATGCTGACAACGATCCTTCGTCCGACGTCTGGAGACGCAATCATATGCGGTTATGATCTAATCAAAAATCAAACCGCGGTGAGGCGGAACATCGGTGTTGTTCCTCAGGAATCGACCGCTGATGAGGATTTAACTGGTCTTGAAAACGTCTTACTCTGTGCTGATTTCTATGGCATCCCAAGGAAAGTCTCGAGGCCACGTGCATCAGAACTTCTGGAATTAGTAGAGCTCTCCAAAGATGCAAAAAGAAAAGTCAGTACTTATTCCGGTGGTATGCGAAGGAGGCTTGAGTTAGCTTCCGGTCTGATCAATCGGCCAAGGCTACTGTTCCTCGACGAGCCGACTCTCGGTCTTGATGTTCAGACTAGGGCTGCGGTTTGGGAATACATACGCAGGCTTAAAGTGGAATTTCACATGACCTTGTTCATGACCACCCATTATCTTGATGAGGCTGACAACCTCTGTGATCGGATAGCGTTGATAGATCATGGAAAGATTCTGAAAATTGGTTCACCAAACGAGCTCAAGGAAAGCCTCGGTGGAGACATAATAGAAGTCGAAGTGCAAGATGGGACCACCGACCTTTCAGAGGCAATACGACGTGTTGAACATGTGCTTGATGTCAAAAAGACAAATTCTGACTACAGGATCAAAACTGAGCTCGGAGAAGAGACAGCTCCGGCAGTTATGGAAGTGCTAAGATTAGGCGGTGCGAAGGTTGTCAGGATTTCAATTGCAAAGCCATCTCTCGATCAAGTGTATCTAGAATACACAGGCAAGTCCATCAGAGAAGAGCATGTTGATACCAGTTCTCAGATGCCAAGACATGGGAGAATGTCGATGAGAATGCGAAGGTAGCGCGAGGGGTTAGACATGACAGAATCGGTAGCAGAAAGTAACAAGAAAGATCATGTCGAACAAGAATTGACTAGATCTCCGATATCGGAAAAGACGAACCAGCACATGTTGGCATTTGAGCAAGAGACTGCCCTAAACCAGAGCCCACTTCATGGCTTATGGGCACTCACCAATCGAGAACTCAAAAAATGGTACAAGGCTCCCATAATACTTATCCTCTCTCTAATTCAGCCTGTCATCTGGCTCGGATTATTTGGCAAGGCGATGAATTTCGGAGCGATCTTCACTGGTAGCTCATTCAACATACCGGGGCTTAACATCCCAAAAAGCGTCCTCGACACACTTTCAAGCCAGATTATGCAAAACACGTTCGGCACAAGTGATTATTTCTCATTTCTCGCAGTCGGTATGCTGTCTTTCATTTCGCTCTTTATGGCCATGCAAAGCGGCATGTCGGTCGTTTGGGATCGGCGGCTAGGCTTCCTAAACAAAGAATTGAGCACTCCGCTTGCGCGAGGTACCATTCCGATCGGTAAGGTCTTTTCTTCAATCTTGAGGGGTCTCACTCAAGCGGCTACCGTGCTCATAATAGCGATCTTGTTAGGGCTCGATGTCTCTCACATCACAGTTGTCGCAATATTAGGCACGTTTTCTGGGATCTTCCTTATGGTGATGGGTTTTTCTTCATTGTTTGTAATGCTAGCAGTTCGCTCCAGCAATCAGGATACGCAGATGATGATAGTGAATCTGTTGAACCTCCCCCTGCTCTTTGCAAGCAATGCCATGTTTCCGGCGAAATTCATGCCGAGCTGGCTTCAGCCCGTAGTTCAGGCAAATCCAGTCAGCTACGCGACTGATATTTCTCGCCAGCTTCTGCTGGGTTCTACAGGGATGGCAAGCCTTGGCTTTGACTTTCTCTATCTCGGATCGTTCGCTGTAGGAATGCTAATACTCGGAACCTACATATCGTGGAGATTCCTTTCGAGGTAGGGTTCCAGTCTCGCAGGAAACCTCGAAGTTAGAATCATATTAGTCCATATCAGATTGAGCTGTAGATCTAAATAAGAAAGGACTAGGTTTCTTTCGAACTTCCGAATTTATAGCCGCATTTTTGAGCCTATGACTAACCAATGAGCCGCCAATTTGATTCTAGCTTCGTCGTCTCTCTGATCAATCAAAGTACTTCTAGCTGGAAGGCTGATCGGGTCGCTTGACCTTTCATCTTCTGATCCGTTGGAATTTCTTCCGAACTTTTTCATACTGGAGACCTGCATAATGATATTCACACTTCAGAGTAGTTGGGACTAGAATAAATTGATTATAGTACAAGTATGGTATTCACCCTGATGAAAGTACGAGTGCCGTCGCCCTAATATCTTTCTTGAAACAATAGATTGTCGTCATTCTCCTCAAATGACATTTCAAGAACTACCGTAAATAATGATGACCGAAAATATTGGATTGGGATTCAGCTTTACGCTGCAGAGGCGGTTTCAGGTTTGTCGATTTGTCATCCAGTTGATCGCGTTGGACAATTCATTTCGGCAGAAAGAACGTTTCAGGAAGTCGAACATCATGAAAACTCGTTTCATTCATCAGAATACAAAGTGAAACAGGAAGAACCTATGTTGAAAGACCGTCTGGTGTCTTGTTCAAAAAAGCTATTTCTAATAGTATTGTAACTATTAACTCGGGCGAAATGGCCTACGACCTTTTGTATCGCAAACGTCGACTGTTATCACTTGCGATCATCGTCGTCCTGACCGTAGTTGTAGGCGTCACTTTGCTCTCGACGAGTTTTCTGACAACGTCATTGTCGACCATTAGCACGAGTACAGCATCTTCATGTGCAAACTGTGGATCTACGAGTTCAGCCTCTGGTCAAACGGGGACATCTCCCAGTTTAAAGACCACGACTCGTAGCGGTACGGGAATCACGATAACGAGTTCGTCAAGCTCGACGTCTTATTGCCAGTCGCAATCATGTTTCAATCAACAAGACTACCAGCTGTGGGTCCAGCCCTACCTCACTCAACTGGAAAAGATCCGGGAAGTACTGATGACCCCGTACACTTTGGGAAGTCAACACTACGGGTACGATTCAACTTTCGGTTTGGTCCGCGGAGGAAATATCCAACCTTCGCCGGCGATAGATGTCCTAGGAGGTTACAATGATGTGATAGTTGCGATCGACAACAACCTAGAAGGATCGTATTCGCTGGACTACTTCAATTCCGCTCAGAGCGTTCTTTCAACTGTTCCGGGCTTTCAGTCTGTCAACACTAGTATCTATGCTAACGTAAGGGCTCTCCTGTCCCAGACTTGGTTGGGAATTGGCGGTTGCTCAGCTCCATTTACAACATACACCTATCCTGCGAGTTTCCAACTTCTCGATAGGAGAGAGGCCGAATACGGATTCATAGGTCCCTACGCGTCAACCCTCGAAACGCCTGGGAATCATCTCGGAGGAATCGGAAGCAACTGCGGAACTCAGGGGCAGACCTGGTTCCTTCAAGGATACGACGCGCTACCGACATCAGCAACCCAGCCTCTGATTGTTACTACTTTTCCTTCCAACCAAACCATTCCCTCCACGGGGGACCTTGAGGAACTCTCATTTTACATCGACGAGATGTACATGCAGTGTGTCGCTGGAACATCTTCGTGTTCACTTTGGCAGAACGCGTACGTGAATGCAATGTCACAGTATCCTTTTTCGGTTCCTAGACAAGCGCTGCATTTTATTCAAGTCACCAGAGCGACCCAAGCATGGACGATGAGCAACATGACATACAACGGTGTATCTGCAAAGACAATGCTGCAGAACACTATCAACCAAATCTTTTCAAACGCGACCGGTCCTCAAGGTGGATTGTACCAGATCTTTGGTGATGGAAAGTCTGATCAGACTCCCGAACCAAACTTCCAGGCGATGGTAGCTTTCGATCCCAGAATGCCATTGTGGTTCAAGCCGGGAGTCTAGAATCCGAATTGGAAACTTGAAAATTCTTAATACCTTTCATTGTAGCCGTTCTCATCGTGATCAAGTGTTATCATCTTTGATAATCGTATCGCGACTTTAAAAGACGGAGAGAGACAAATGACCTGCGTTGATTGAGCTTGCTGAATAATGATTTTGTCGAAAAGAAAGTCTCATCCAAGAGTGCAATCGTGATCTATGATTCAAGATTTGGAAATACCAAGAAGTTAGGCGAGTCTCTGGAGCTCGGCTTGAAGGAAGCGGGAGTTCGCACAGATTGCTTCAATTCTTTGGACGTTAACGTTCCCTCATTGAACCAGTACGATCTAATTTGTGTTGGCGCTCCGACCGAGGGTTTCACCGCATCAAAGCCAATCAAAGAATTTCTTGAGAAGCTTGATTCTGATAATCTATCAGGAAAATCGTTTTTCGCGTTCGACACAAAGGTTTCTCCCGGCATCTTTGGTAGTGCTGCAAAGTACATAGAAAAAGAGCTAAAGAAGTTGGAACTTCGTGCTATCGCCCCGCACGAGTCGGCGATAGTCTCCACAACGAGAGACAGAGGTGTAATCAATGGGGCGACGCTGAAAGAGGGGGAAGGGAAAAAGTTTGAGGAACTCGGAAAAGAAATTGGAAATTCTCTTGCCCTCACAACGATGGGGAAGGCGATTCAAGTATGAGTGTTGTGAACGAAAGTCGAGCAGCGACGAGATACGAAGGCCCTATCGCTCCAATCGTCGCGTCAATTCTTGGAATTATCGCCTGGCTCGTTTTTATCCTCGTCTACGCACTTTTCTGGTCAAAGAGTTTTGATCTTTTTCAAAACATAATTGTCACAGTCGTCTCGCTTTCGATCGCTGCATTGCTAATCGGGTTAATGTGGCTGATCTGGTTCAAGCCGACTGGTGAGCTGAGAAGACCTTTCAAAGAAACGAATTGAGCCGGAACCAAAGCGAGTGCGCTATCATTCTCAATT
>DATNHH010000143.1:0-4754 GCA_035605055.1 Nitrososphaerales archaeon | reverse complement strand
CTGGACTCCCCCAGATGTTTGAACCTCGATTGTAGATCCTCCATTAACTTTTGATGTTCCTTTCCAAACGAACGGAAATAATCCTTGAACGAACCGAATTCTGTCTCGATTACAAGTGATTGCTGCGCATTGTAAATCGTTGACCTAATTTTTCTTTCGTTCCGCACGATTCCTTGATTCTCCATTAACTTCACTATTTGTTTGTCACCGAATTTTGCCACCTTGGGAATCGAAAATTTGGCAAACGCCTTTTCAAAATTCGGCCACTTGTCGTCGATCATCTTCCAGTTCAGACCTGCCTGAAATAGCGCTTTTGTCATACGCTCAAAATATTCGTCATCACTTTTTGGAGCAGACACCTTCCAATCCGGCATTCGACTTATCTCCGAGAAAAATCATCAATAGAAAAAAGATAGGCAGACCGAACCCAAGAATGAGTTCGATCGAACTAGAGCGTTACATCTGACTCGGCATCATTGCAGGCTGCCAGAGACCGACTACGTTTCCTTCGGTGTCCTTGAAGTATGCCGCGAAGCCCATGTCTCCTACCGGCATCTTGTCAGAGACCTTCTTTCCGCCGAGCTTCTCTATCCTAGTGAGAGCATCTTCAATGCTTTGCACCTGGATTGTTACAACGGTATGCTCGACTCCCATCCCCCGCTGTGGCATCCCGCCATTAATCGCACCTGGAGTTGTCGGCATCCCATTCTCGTCAGAAGGAGTCGTTGAAATCATTGTGTAATTCATCTCTGGCATCGCGTTTACATTCCAGCCAAAGGCCTTGGTGTAAAACTCGCCCGCACGCTTCGGATCGTCCGCAGGAATTTCGAAGTGAACTATGCTGTCCATGAGTTGCGTAAAGTCAACGTCCACTAATTAAGCAAATAAGGGAACAAAAGTATAGTGACTTTATCAATTTCACAAAAAAGGTGGAATCTAGTTAGGAGTTTTTGCGTATTGGCCTGATTGTCCTGAGTGTGAGAACTTACGTTGCAAGAAGAACTCAAACTGCCGCCTGACTCGAGTCGGAAATTCTCCTTTTTTCAGCTAACGTGTCAGGAGGCAGCCTTGGGCTTGCGACGCATTAAAAGTACGCCGACCGCTACCACCACAATTACGACGACAACAACTCCCGCAATCAGAGCAGTACTGATTCCTCCAGATGACGAAGAGGTTGAGCTAGTCAACGCTGTCGAGTTGCTTGAAGAAACCGGTGGAATCGAGGAACTGGAAGTCGTGCTCGAGCTAGGCACAGAATTCGATGAGCTCGCACTAGAACTAGATGTGGAGGAGCTTGGGGTAGACGAATTTGAAGTGCTCGTACTTGCTCCAACCGGTTGCAAACTTGCGAGAAGTGTCTGATTCACCCAGTCTCCATCATACAGATAAGAGCTCGAAGAGGTTGGCCAGTTTGTCCACCTTTGAGTGTTGAACGCCCAAAGCTCGTCAGGATATCCGAGGATCACGGTCGGCAGATTCTGCGCACTGATTGCCTGAATATTTCCAATGTACAATTTCTGAGCCACAGGATCCGACGTGTTGTCGATCGCACTAACATTCCCCTGGTACTCCGCATCAACATTCGGTGGGTACTCCCAGTAATTCGCGCCAACTCCGTAAGAAAGTTGGTAAACGATGTTACCCGGTCTTGCATCCGCCCACGCGTTAGGGAAAAATGCTCCACCGATCGAAGTATAGAGAATCATTGCCTGCTGGATTCCATTCTGGTTTGACGGAAAATCTCCCGTGATCGTCGATCCAGCAAGGACCTGCGAATTCACGGTGAAACCCATGCTCTGAAGGTTAGCCGTTACAACGTTTGCCGCCTGGATATCGAAGGTCTGGTCGCTGTCGGTCACGAGGTTGATAGAGACAGCAGTGCCATTCGCATAGTGCAGTTTGCCACCTGACTGGGTAATACCAATCTGGCTTAGAAGTGCGAGTGCTTTCGACTGATTGAATGAGTACTGTGCAACATTAGGATTATACAGCGGGACGACAGGCGAGACATCACCTTCGGCCGAGTATGCATTAATCGAATAACCTGCGAGAGCCTGGCTCTGAATTTGTGATTGGTTTATTCCATAAACGAGAGCCTGCCTAAATTGTGTCATGTTGTATGGATAATTCGTGATGTTGTACTGCATCGACATGACGTTCTGTCCTTTCTCGTCAAGGATGTGTATGTTCTGGTTTTGGACGATTGCCTTTACGCTAGACGGATCGAGCGGGCCTGCGAGGTCAGTCGTGCCAGACGCGAGAAACTCTGAAAGCTGACTGGACGACTCGACAAAGTTCATAATCATTCCGCAAGCTCCGGGCGTCGGATTAAAGTATGGATTTCTCGTAAGCTGCACCTGCGGGTTCCCGGAAACATATGGCGTCGAAACGTAGAACGGACCGTCAGTCACGTTCTGGTCA
Organism: Nitrososphaerales archaeon; assembly: GCA_035605055.1. Lineage (GTDB taxonomy): Archaea > Thermoproteota > Nitrososphaeria > Nitrososphaerales > CADDZS01 > DATLTL01. The sequence continues at coordinate 2,333 of DATNHH010000143.1, read as the reverse complement.
AACAAGCTCGCGCCAGGTCCTTTCTGGAATGCGGATGGCGGCTGGACGTTCTCAAAAATCATTAGCGAGATTCTCTCGGGAAAATGGGCATCGGAAACGTTCAGATTAAACACCGCCGTACTGCTATTTAGGGCAACAGAATTCGCCACTTCGGGTCCCGCGGCAACAAGATCGTACGAAGAGTTGAATGCATATTTGTTTCCATAAGTATTCAGTATGTCCTGCGCCGTCAAGTTGGTACCGTCCGACCACTTTAGTCCCGGCTTTACGTGAAAAGTCCATTGCGTGTAATTCGCGTTGTGGAGTACCTGATCCGTGACCGAATTTTGCCAGTAAAGGCTTCCATTTGGATAGGTCGCATACGGATAAACGGTCTGTTCCAACATGGCCGCCATTATGTAACCAGAGAGCGTGGTAGAAGTGAGCATGCTAAAACTTGCAGGGAGAGGAAAGGTCGTAAATTTCAATGTCTGGCTGGAAGGACAGCTATCAGCTAAAGAAGTGTTAGAACTATGTGATCCAAAAGTTGACGCAACAGATGAAAATCCCAGGACGAAAAGGAACGTCAATGCCAAAACCGCATTCTTTCTTTGCAAGTATACCGCTCTTAATCGCATACACATTGACCCATTTTAAACGTAGAGGAACACGAAATAACTGCGTATTATTTTCGTTGAGAAAGAGGATCGCAGAAAATCGATTTGTATTGCGTCTGAATTTTGGACGAATTATTCATCCGCCGGAGATTGATATATAGCCCCTGGAAACACTTACTTTTGTCGTACTTTTTTGGGAGCCAGGACAATTTGAAAAATTACATGATCGACATCGATGGAGTTGTCTGTACCCACGTCGAAAATGAACGACCTGACTTGATGGCTACCGCAGAGGAAATCAGAGGAGCTAAAGCATGGATAAATTCTCACTACGATTCAGGAGATTACATCTGCTTCTTCACGGCCCGGCTGGAAGAGCACAGGGAGATTACAGAGACCTGGCTAAAATCGCACGGCTTCAGGTACCACAAAATAATTTTTGGAAAACCACGCGGCGGCAACTACCACTATATCGACGACAAGCGCGTACAGGCTACCACCTTCAACGGCAAGTTCTCGCCCCTGATCAAGAAAAGTATGGGGATCGAAGTGTTTGAGTGAGTACTAGCTCTTCTATATTCTTTTGGAGTCTTTAACTTCAAGTTCCCATTGATTCATATGTAGAATTTTTTGGACTTGTAAGAAATCATCGAAAAATCTGACTGATAAGAGCAAGCACTAACTCGAAAAGAACCAAAGATCATAATTTCCGATGCAGCTCCGGTTATCAATTTGGCAATCAAGGACGAGCTACCAAACTCGAATCACATCACAGAGATTCAGATGTCTGGTCAGATTCACAATAACAAATGGAAAGGATGAACGGAGAAATGAGAGACAGAGAGAAGGTTATGCGATAAATAAAACAGAAAGACACTCCAATTCTCAAAGGCTTACAGATTTACCACAACTTCATCAGAGAGCATATGGCACTAGGTAGTACCCCGACCGAAAAAGCGGGAATCAAAGTCGAGGGTCAAAACAAATGTTTCACACTGATTCAGAATGCAAGCGCCGAAAAGAGCTGAGTTAAAAGACCGATTATTGATTTGACATCGGAATAATTGAAATGAAAGTAAGAGTAAACGAATTTGGAGCGTATGAACTGGTAGGTGATGTAATTGAAAGAATCAAGGAAGCTCGGAAATCAGCCCAGTTAATAGAAGTCTTTGCACTCATGCATTCGTACATTGACTGGTTGATGATCGCAGTTATCTACAATTATGTCGCCAGAAAACAATCTAGCATTGAAGCAATAACAGAGTACGGTTTCAAGATTCATCAAAAAGAAGGCAGATTTGAAATCAAAGAAGGAGAAGAAGATTGTGTTCTATATCCTTCTTCAACCAAATTGATGAAATTTCTAAAACAAGAAAAATTGGCTTCTGGAAGAGTGTATCGATCATATACCAAATTTTCAAAAAGAAGGAATTGGGCGATTCACAATTTAGTTTCCTATTCTATGCTTCCGAATATGCAAGATAAACGAACTAAGAAGAATTTGAGAGTATATCCAAAAGATGTAGAAACAGCCTACAAACAGGGAGATTATGTAATGGAACAACTGGGCTTAGAAACTGAGCGCCTTTCCTCAAATCAAAAAACAGGATTTCTTTCTTATCAAAAACAGGAACCCCGAAAATCCGATGAAATCTTACCAAAGCCAAATCTTCCTCCTGTTTGCTCGGCTCCATGATTAACTTTGACCTTTCTCATGGATCTGCCGGCAGGAAACTA
>DATNHH010000142.1:0-3155 GCA_035605055.1 Nitrososphaerales archaeon | reverse complement strand
TGCCTTTGATTTCTTTTTTTGTACGGGCAAACGATCGCGGACTAGACTTAGGAAAAACTCGCCTTTAAACAGTTAATATTCAGGTAGAAAGCTCTTATCAATCTTCAAGAAATAATTCCGAAATTCGTGTCCTCCGAACCTAACCTTCTCAACCCTCCGAAGACGATTAGAGCGGTGATCTGCTACTTACGGCGCGGAGGTGATTTTCTCTTGCTCTTAAAGGCCTCGGGAAGATTTGGAGGAGGATTTTGGAACGCCCCCGGAGGGAAGATTAACGAGGGGGAGAGTTCCGAAAAGGCTGCTAGACGCGAAGTCCTTGAGGAAACTGGACTGACTGTCATCAATTTAGAAAGGATGGGTTTTCTCGAATTCTTCTTTGGACCTGGAAAGTCAAAGCCTGACTGGACAGCTGAGGTCTTTGTCACGAGCGACTTCTCGGGCGAGCAACGCGAAAGCAAAGAGGGTAGACTGGAATGGTTCTCTATGCAAGAGCTACCGATGGAACAGATGTGGGAAGACGACAGATATTGGCTACCTTTGCTGGTTGAAGGTGTAAAATTCGATGGCCGATTTGAATTCACCGCAGACTCGAAGAAACTCATTCGCCATGAAATTGAGAGAAGTTAAAAGTCAAAGACTCTTCTTCATTGACAGGTATGCCGCTCTAAACTCATAATAGTGAAGTGCGTTCTCCGAGATCTTTTCAATCTCTTCAGCTGTAACAGATCGTTTCACTTTCGCTGGCGAACCGAGTGCGAGTGTGTTTTCTGGAATCTCTGTTCCCTGTACAACAAGCGAACCAGCGCCAATTATGCAGTTACTTCCGATTCTCGATCCGTTCAGAATTATTGAACCCATACCGATTAGGCAGTTTGATCCTATTCGCGCTCCGTGTACTATTGCGCCGTGCCCAACGGAAACGCTGTCGCCAATTTCGCATGGAAATCCCACATCGGTGTGAACCGAGCAGTTATCCTGAATATTTGACCGAAACCCAACTTGTATCCTTTCAGATTCAGCACGGACTGAGGAGCTAAACCAGATAGAACTACCCACTCCGAGATCAACGTCACCAACGATTGTGGCAGTATCAGCCACAAAACAATCTTTCGCAATTAGTGGGCTCTTCCCACCGTACTCCATGATCGTCAATGTCGGAATTTCTGAATAAAGTACCTGTTTAAAATCTAAGAGCCGAAGACAAAAAAGCTCCAGAGAACTAGGATCAGAAAGGCGATGAGGATAATCCAGAACAGAACTTTTGTCTGTCTCGCCTGAGTTCTTGAATTCTGCAATGAAGCTTGTCAAAAGGCCAAAGCCGAGGACTATTTTAACTTGATTGGTACAGATGGAATTAGGAGTAACTGTTGCAATTTATTTTTGCAATTCCATCCTGGAACCCCGGAGATCCTTGGTATGCAACGATAATGGTGATTAGCGCTCTGCTGGTACTTTTGATACTCGGTATCTGCCTCGTGATAGCTATGAGAAATCCAGGGTACATGCGGGAGAAAAAGAGAACTCAGGATTTGCCGAAGGCATTTTCAATGGCTTCGTCAAGCTGAGAAAAACTGCTTGGAACCCCCCTGTAAATTTTCACGCCGTTGACGAAAAATTCAGGCATTTGATTAGGCACTCTTCCCCTAAATCCCATTACTTTTTCGACTAGTCTATTTGGGGATCTTTCGAAAACTCTGATCTCAACAGCTCGACCGTACGCCCGCTGAAAGTCGAGTGCGATCAAAGCAATCCTGTAGTAAACGTCGTGGGAAGAACTCTCGCCTTCTTGATCAGATTGCATCCGAGAGACCGAACCCTTTGTCTTGGATTCAACTAGGGCCTGCACGCTCTTCAGAATGGATTCGAACCTGATAGGGTCTAGTCCGATGACATCCAACCTGAGCGGAACGCGACCCTTCTTGGCCATTCTCAGTCCCAACTTCACAACAAGAGGTTTGAAATAGTTTGCCTACAGTTTGAATTCATTCCGTGTGCCTTGACTTTTTTACGTCGCCACGGCTGAGCTTCAAAACCTTACCTTTTTTGACAAGGCGTACAATAATTCTGCCATAAGGAACAAACTGCTCAATTATTCCATGATCATTTTCATCGCTAACATAGACGGTGTCTCCAAGACTGAGTCGAACCCTCATCACTCCCAATTAACATGATCCCCGGAGCTTCCGAACTTTGGAAATGGTCCATGAAAGGTATCAACTCGCTTATAGGATTTGCTCCAAATTTCTCCAGTAAGATAGAATCTTCGAAAAATTTTTCGAGTGGGCATCAAATCAATACATCGGCAAGATTGATCGTTTACATCCTTCGACATGGAGAAGCCGAAGCCAAGTCAAGTCAGGTACCGGACGATGAAAGGCATCTAACAACAGTCGGAAAGTCCCGATTAAGAAGGAATCTAGTAGTCGCGGCGGAGATCGGAACAAAAATAGATCTGATACTCACCAGTCCTCTGGTCAGGGCAAAGGAATCGGCTGAAATTGCAAAGGATGTTTTTGGGATTGAAAGATTAGAGATCGAGGAAACGCTAGAACCGATGAGATCTCCCTACGAGGTTTACCAGAGTCTGGCAAAATATGCGTCGATAGAACGCCTGTTGGTCGTGACTCACCAGCCTCTTATCTCCAGCTTAATGAATGCCCTTCTCAACTGGGAAGAAAGTTTTTTCGCATTCCCCGCCGGAACTATCGCCAAAATCGAAATAATTGATTTGACTAGTAATCCTAGAGGTACTCTCTTGTTTCTTCTGCCGTATTCCATTGAGTAGTGTTTATTCGTCGGCAAACCGATCATGATTCGAACCACAATGACCATGGGACAGAATGAAAAGTTCCTCGATTTCGTTAACCAGTATCTTATCATCAGAGATGCCAAGTGCTACAGGCATTGCCAAGAACCTGCGGGTTTCGTTCCTCTCTTTCAAGAAGGGTCTAGTCTCGTCGGAGGCTATGTATGTCCCAAGAATTATGTTTCGCGCGTAGTGTATTTTTCCCTCGATCCCGACGTAGTTTGGTATGAGAAATTCCTGAAAAATCAGATCGGAGGATTGCTTCGCCCGCGGGATTTGCGAATTGCCACCCGTCACGGCTGGGAGCTCGGTGGAAATGCAGAAAATGAAATCAAAAAGGTATCCGATC
>DATNHH010000141.1:0-4625 GCA_035605055.1 Nitrososphaerales archaeon | reverse complement strand
AAAAACACTGCATCGCCTTCTCGAAGGTATAAGGCGGTATGGGCTAGAGAATGTCAGTACTCTTTCGAAGTGGATTGACATTCCAATCGAAACCGCTCGGTACATGATCTGGGAGGAACTTCCAAAGTATTGCATTTCCGTCGGCATTACAGTAAATCTGCCTCGAATTGGGCTGGGGAGATGGATGCTCCACTTCAGGCCTGTCGAAAGATCCTATAGTCAGGCGATCGAGCAGTTTCTGAAGGAGGGCGCAGGTCTGATGTATCTGGGCCGCGTGATGCCTAACAACTCTACTTTCGCTGCACTTGGCATACCTTTCGGTGAACATTACAAACTTCGAGATCAGCTAGAGCATTTGAGGAACTCGAATATCATAGAGAGTTACTCTTTGAACGAAATAGAGTTCTTGCGAAATGTTTCCTTCAATCCCAGCTTCTATGATTTTAGAGAAAAGAGATGGAATTTCAAATGGGAGGATGTCGAAAAGTCGAGGGAGCCCCTGCTTACTCCAGAACCTGTTGAAGAGCAGGCACCCATAGTTGACTACAAGGATATTCTGATTCTGAAGGAACTACAGCAGAGCGTTCCAAGAACGCTATCGAAACTCTCCAAGGTCATAGATCTTGATCAGCACAATCTTCGGTATCATTACAAGACTCACGTCCGCCGTGCAATTAGCGATTATTATCTCAAGCTAACTCCCGGGGAATCGCTTTCAACTCATTCAACTATGGTGTTCACGCATGAGTTTGGAAACGAAAAAGCGTTCAACGAAGGGCGAGGCGTCGCACTGAGCATCCCATTCACCCAGCGAGTCTGGAAAACTGAGAGATATTATTGCTGGTACGCGTCATGCCCCGGAGAGTTTTCCAACGGTCTTTTGAAATACGTGACTGAAAGATTTGTCAAAATTCCAGGGAAATTGTTTGTGTTCAGCATTGACTCTGAATCAGAAAACGAAGGAATCATTCCATATGTGCTATTCAACGATCGGAACGGTGTATGGAATTACGAGCCCAATGCTGCACTACCTACATTGAAAAAATAAAGGCCTTCGCAATTTGGCCTATAGTGCACTATTCGATGCTTGAAAATATAGAGGCCAAGTTTAAGGTCAACGACAAAATGCCCCAAATCGTCCTTCGGGTTTGAAACAACGTTTTCGATCAAACAATCGTCGCTCAATCGAAAGCGTGAGATATCGATCTTCGAGGCTTCCGAACGTCGAGATAATGATCGTCGAAGAGAATCCAATTTTCTTGAAATGTTACTACGATTGTTTATTCCTTTCGGGTTATCGGATTAACGGTGTCAAAGTTTACCGCGAAGCAGCCAACTTTTTCATCGCATTCCGGCCGGAAATGATCATACTTGGGTCGTGCCGAAGCGAAACTAGACGCCTGAACTTTGCTCGGGAGCTGGTCCAGTTAGAGCCTAGATGTAAGATAATTCTACTTTCACCTAAAGCCAAGGATTCAGAGAGAACTGAAAAAATCGGGTTTGACCTAATCCTATCGGCAAAAATTTCCCGGGAAAAATTCCTTGACGGTGTGGGAGCACTTACACACACCAAGAATTTCGAGGAAATCGTGGCTCGTTAGAACTTTTTTGCTGACCCTCTTCCAATCACCAATTCTTTTCTGTTTTTGGCAATTATTTCTTTTTGAAACTACCAATTAATTTTTAACGCTAGACGCGGGCCTTCACGGAAATCAATCGCGTTTTAGTCGGATTTTGGGATAGAGAAGTATGGCCAGAGGAGATATTGTAGTTCTGGGGTCGGGTTTGATGGGTTCATCCATTGCCATTGATCTCCTCGAAAGTAGTTCGATCTCGAAAGTGGCGGTCGTAGATTCGAGTAGCGAGCGTTTGCACGCCCTGGAGATGAGAGCTTTGAAGTTATCCGGCATGGACCATACAACTGGAAGAAATCTAAAACTCGCGGAAAAGCTCCAGACAATTGAGCTAGATATAATGAAGAAAAGGGAGGAGCTTCAGAGCCTATTATCAAAGTTCGAGCTCGGCGTCGGAGCACTGCCACATGGGATCGCGGAAGAGGCTGTGAAGGCTGCGCTGGACTCAAGTATTAGTTTCGTGGACTTGATCTACTCATGGCACCACGAAAAATCTTCTTCCGTGGACGCCAAAGCAAAACAGAAGGGCGTTACAATCGTCCCTGCATGCGGCCTTGCTCCGGGACTGACTAGCATTCTTGCAAAATATGCGGCAGACCAGATGGAAGAGGTTGATTCTGTCAGGATAAAGGTGGGAGGAATTCCAGAGGCTCCAAAGCAACCTCTAAATTACAAAGTGGTTTTTTCGATCGAGAGTGTCCTTGAAGAATATGTCAGGGACGCCCTAATTGTTAGGGACGGGAAGAGAATATTAGTTCCAGCTCTTTCAGAGGTGGAGGAACTGACTTTCAACGAGTTTCCCGAACAGAAATTTGAAGCGTTCATCACTGACGGCCTCTCGACCCTCCCAGAAACGCTGAGGCGAGTAAAGACGATGGAGGAAAAAACAATCCGCTGGAAAGGACATTCCGAACAAATACAGCTTTTGATGGACCTCGGATTGTTCTCGGAGAGGCCCGTGAATTTGAAGACCACTGGCAACAGAGTTTCTCCTCGGGCTTTGCTTTCGACGCTTCTTGACAAAAAGCTTGCAATGCATCAGGGGGACAAGGACATGACTCTGCTCCGGGTCGATGTTCAGGGCAGGAAGAAAAAGGGCGACAAATCGACCCGAATTCACCAGTATGAGATGATTGACAAGTTTGAAGTTGCAACCCAGAGTACATCGATGGCCAGAACTACAGCCCACCCCTGTTCGACTGTAGCCCTCATGCTCCTAGAGGGAAAGATAACCGAGCGTGGTTTTATCCCGCCTGAGCTAGCAATCAAGGACGACCGGTTTGACGAATTCATCTCAAGACTGGAGAGAAAGGGCCTAAATATCAAGGAACGTGAGTTCCTCGCAGACTGAAATGTTTAGGGATGCTGTTCATGCTTCAATCTGCGGAATTGTTCCAGGCTGATTGGAAACCGGGAGAGATACTGACTGTCTTCCGCAAGCTCTCGCTAGGAGATAAGCGCGAGAAGATTCCGACGACGTTTGTATCAATGTCGCCCGATAAATTGGTAGTAGAGAAAAATATCGATGTACTCGTTGGCGTGTTTCATATCATGTGGGAGGACATGCCCCGTCGCAGAACCTATCATTTGAAGTTAGAGGATCTGGTATCGCCTGAAGGATACTACATTGGCGCAAGTCTAAAGTGCGGCGGCATCATAACCAGCCTGATTGAGTCTTAATCAGATACTTTTCTATCACAGTTTGTTTCGATTTTTTAGAATCAAAATAATTAAATCGTGTGAAAAGACCGAAGTTCGCATCTCCTTCTAATTGCCTCGGTAGCTCAGCCTGGCCAGAGCGAAAAACTTCTGATAAATCTCAGTTGATTTGCTCAGTTGCCTTGTAAGCAATAGGTCGCGGGATCAAATCCCGCCCGAGGCTCATATTCTCGAACTATCGGCGACCTGCGATTCTCTCCGACCCTCGCGGTTGAGCGACACAGAATGAGAATCGTATTTGGATGATGAGATTACTTTCTCTTTTCCTGGAGATAAGATTTCCCATGGAATGAAATGTTAAATTTGTCTCCAACTCTGAACACATATCCCTGTGTTATTAGATTACTGAGTGTTGAACTACATTCAAGTTCGGAGAATTTTGTTAGTTCGCTAATTCTTGGAAGCGTAGTACTTCCATAAAGCTCCAACACTCTTAGGATTTCAAGCTCGGTATCGATAGCCAATCTTCAATCCACTTCGAATTATCCAATCAGAAGATAACTCGATGGATTGCAAAGTTTTCCAAGTGGTAGGAAGTTTACGAATTATGACAAACCTTACGAGAAAAACCAATCTCTTAATATTCCAGATCTTGGTTCATTCGTCTGAATTGTTTAATAGCTCACAACAGGAATCAACCGATCCTCGTGACCATGTTCCAACCGGCGTCGCGGGATTAGATGATCTGATCGAAGGAGGTCTGCCTGCTCGCAGCTTAGTTGTTCTGGGAGGAGGACCTGGCACAGGAAAGACCTTGTTAGCAGCGCGCTTTTTGTATGAAGGAGCAACCCATGATGAACCATCGGTTTATGTTTCATTTGCGGAGAGCAAACCACAATTCCTGTCGAACATGGCAAAATTTGGTTTGGACTTTCAAAATTTAGCCAATAATGAAAAGTTCGAATTTGTAGATCTTACAACTGTCGCTGGAGAAGCGGTCTCTGACGCTTTGGACTTGGTTCTAAGTCAAGTGACTTCGATGAGGGCAAAGAGGCTCGTAGTCGATTCGTTTACAGCTCTTGCTCAGGGGTTTGAAAAGGTGATAGACGCGAGGATTGCGCTCCAAGTCATTCTAGGAAAGCTTGTGAAAGGAGAAGGTTGTACCACATTGCTTCTGGTAGAGATGCCTTTTGGAACAGATAAGATTGGTCTTGGTATCGAAGAGTTTGTGGCAGATGGAATTATCGTTCTAGATTTCGTGAACCACAAAGGAGGGCCCCAACGAACGATCAACATCAAGAAGATGCGCGGGACTCAAATCAGGCTTAATGC
>DATNHH010000140.1:0-4529 GCA_035605055.1 Nitrososphaerales archaeon | reverse complement strand
GCACTCGGGCCGATAATTCCAAAGCATGCGCTATCGCACTTCACTCCCAAACTTCTAGAACAAATTTTGGAGAAAAGCGATCAGGAAATAAAAGAGGCATTCATTGACCCAAAGGGTCTTGGCAAGTTCAAAGAAAGTGTTCTCAAAATTCTGAATGATTTTGGACTTGAAAAAGTGCTAGTTTAGCTCTTTTCAAAAAGAGAATCAATGAATTCGTCTAAATCGAAAGGAACGAGGTCGTCGTATTCTTGGCCCACACCTAGATACAAAATCGGACGCTGAGTCACATACACAATCGACAAAGCTGCACCACCCTTGACATCTGCATCAACCTTTGTTAGAATCGCTGCATCAAAATCAGTGTATTTGAGAAATTCTTTTGCCTGCGAAATCGCATCGTTTCCCGCCAGCGAGTCTCCGACAAATATCTTGACGTCTGGCTTTACAACTCTGACAATCTTTGACATCTCTTCCATCAGATTCTTGCTCGTCTGGATCCTTCCTGCAGTATCTATGATGACGACATCAGTGCCATGAGCTGAAGCATACAATTGGGCATCTTTCGCCACTGCTGCAGGATCTGATCCGTATGATTGCGCAATCGCCTTCACTTTTAAGCGAGCCGCATGCTCAGACAGCTGCTCTATCGCACCAGCTCTATGAGTGTCCGCCGCGGCTACGACTGCTGTAAGTTTGTTCTTCTCGAGCAAACGGACGAATTTCGCAACGCTAGTGGTCTTGCCAACCCCGTTGATTCCCAGAAAAAGTATAACGAATGGTCCCGAATGATCTTTCCTATTTGCAGCAGCCCTGGATTTCGCGAGTTGAATTACGTCGATGTTTTTTGTTTTTGAAAAAGTCTCACGGATTGCGGACTTTAGCTCGTTAAGGACGAATTTTTCCCGGTCGTCAGACCTCGGAATTTTCATCCCGATAAGGTTCTTTCTCAGATTGGCTGTGAGATTGTCTATTGCCTCAGAGGCTACGTCGCTCTCAATCAGGGAAACTTCCAAATCCCAGAGAAAGGATTCGATGTCCTCGCTTGATAGCGTTGTATGCGTAGCGATTTTTGTAAGCGATCCTAGGGCTGACTTTAACTTGTCAAACAAGATAGACCGGGCCCCTCGAGCTAATCGGTGTTAGCTCTGGCCAGTCAACTGCTGCAAAACGGCCCTTCCAGATTCGAGACGAGAACCAATCTCCTTGCGCTGCTGTTCAAGAGTGTTGACTGCTCGTTCCAACTCTTTCTCTCGAGCCTGCAGGAAAATCTTGGCAGAGTCCAGATCCTTTTCCAGGGCGACTCCCGCGCCAACACTTAGGATAAGCCGTTTTGCTTGGACCTCCGAAACTGGAAGCAAAAGCCCTCCCCCGATCGGAATCAACAAATCGTTCTTCTCGCTTTGGTTGAGCGTGTCCACGGCTTGGATTGCCGCTCTAAATTCTGTCAACCCATTCGATGCGGCTTGCATCCTAGACATTATTTCGTTATAGTAAGATTCCAGTGTTCGAATCTCTGAAACTAGTTGGTTCAGCTGCTGCTCTGCCTGCTCTTCAGTAATCTCCTTCTGCGGTCTGTAGATTGGAAGGTTTTGTTTACTCAACTCAAATCACTCTTGCAATAAGGCAAAGTCTTGACACTTACTTCTGCTGATTTATGCTTTCTCAAGAAAAGGCCCTCCCCAAGATTATCAGCTCGGAACCCCTAGTCTGAGCTCCGGCGAGGACAACCGAGCTGTTACCAACCAGACCCGAACTGACAAAAGGTACTCCCCCGTTGACGGTAGCGGGTTCGGGCTCGAGGCCCATTATGTCACGGATCACACTTAATTCAGATTCGGAAGCAATAGGATGAACAAGAATCCCCGAATTTGTCGCAGCAATCATCGCTCCAACCTGTATGAAAGAGCCTATCCGCATCCTTTTCACAGGGACTTTTAGAACCCTTTCAACCTCCTTTGCAGATTCTTCGCTGAAAACATCAGAGATTATAGCGCCATGATCGTTTACTGACATCAGGTTTCCAATCGAAGTGAATCTAGACTCAAGCTTGAGCACATTCAGTCCGGTCGACCCGCTCAATTGCCTTACCTCCTCCTCATCTGAGAGTCTGGAGATAATTATTCCATGGCTGTTAACGGCGGTGAGCGGACCCAGAAGCCTTGATCCCGCCACCGAAGTTGGAATTGTCTGCACATGTAGTAGTTCGTGAATCTTATCCCTTTTGGTCGTTGCAAGCCCGTGGGGGATGAGACAGAATTTTTCATTGGCTTTCAGAAAGATTCCGATATTTGCGCTTCTATAGATGTCAAAAAGATGAATCTCAGTCACGATATTAGTTCTCCTGGATAATGATATATCAAATGTGCTGAGCGTTTTCTAGAAAGGATCCTTTTGGTATATTCGAGAATTCTTCTCCGAGTGCACATTTATCCATTCTGCACCGCCGTTTACAAGTTGTGTAGGGCATTCAGCGAAGGTTCTTGAAGCCAGCATCCAGGTCAGATTTAAGAAATCCTAGTTGAATTAACTAATTCTCATAACGGCTTACCTCGGTATTTCTCTCCAATCAACTTACTAGACGTCACGAAATAGTGGGATAAATGGGTACAGATAAGATGCGAAAGGGTACTTGAGCCATCCACCTCCTAGGGCTTACCCTCGTTGCTGACGGGAAATGGCAATTACGGGCGAAGAATGCCGTTCACTTCAAACAGAGCTTGAAAGGAGCTCCTCGGTACGGAGGATTGCATCCCCTTGTAGAACAGGGGAAAATGGCATAATAAATCAAGGAGAATCTATCAAACGTCTCAGACAGTAAAATAAGTCCACGAATACTTGGGAAGACGGACCTACGTGAAAAGCAGGAGGTTGTTAGACGATCGAATCTTTTTCTTTTGATTCTATGCGTGCCGTACCTTAGACCCCTGACTTTGCTTAATACATTATGAAAAAAAGAAAGAGTCCATACAGATAGATTGTTTAGAGAAAGAGAGAATGTCCAGACAGATTATCGGGCTTGAGGACGGGTTCTGTGGGCAATCGAAGCGCAGAAGATATGATTCGAACTATGGTTGAGCCTAAGAAAAGTGTGATTTCTTCGGCGAGAAAAAAATTGCTGGATCGAGGTTACGCAGAAGAAGTAGAATATGATGCCATTAACATCGAACCGGTTCTGATTTATTCAAAGTCAGATGCTAAGGTGATGTTTCTCAGGCACAAGTGGGAGACATCTGCACAAATAGCTCTCCAGTCGATTCCCGATCAAAACGAATTGCTCGGTTCGGAACAGGGAAAGCTGGGTAGTTTCTTGGTAACCGATGAAGAAGGAAACAAATGGTTGAAATTCAAACTGCCCGAATACGAACAAAAAGCATTTGAAACTTTAGACTCTATCAAATTAAAATCCTCTTAAGATTCCTCACCAACAATCGAGGAGCTTAAACAGAATCTCAGGACTGTGAGATTTCGCTTCACATTAAGACTTAGTCTTCAAATAATTCTTTACGAAAAGCTAACGATGAATCGTTTTTAGAAAATTAAAACAAAATGTCTTCCACTAGAATTTTTTCACTGATTCTGGAAATCAATTTCAATCATTTTTCTTAGCTAATGAAAAATCAAAAATTCTTTTCTTACAACATCGTTTAAATAGAATGTTTCTCCATCTGTCTAAGGGTTCTGTCTCGAATTCCGATTTGTTACCTGTGAAGCTTGTACTTGATGACGGCAAGTCTTTTGACGGTTTTTCTCTCGGTTCTTATTCACACTCTCCAGTAGTCGGAGAGGTTGTCTTCAACACAGGTATGGTAGGCTATACAGAGGCGATGACAGATCCTTCGTATGCTGGCCAAATCTTGTGCTTCACCTATCCACTAATAGGAAATTACGGTGTTCCGGATTACGTCAAAGATGAGAACGAGATTTTCGTAAACTTCGAATCAGGAAAAATTAGAACCAAGGGGATAATTGTCAGCCAGGCTTCTGCGAATCCATCCCATTATGAAATGAAACGAACACTCGATGGGTGGATGAGGAGTGAAGCCGTTTCTGGAATGGAAGGAATAGACACGAGGGAATTGACTTTACATTTGAGAGAAAGGGGAGTGATGATGGGGGCAATCTCCCAAACGATTGATGAAGGAGCCGAAGCTCTCCGGAATGTTCAGGATTATTCAAAAATTGATTATTGCAGAGCTGTGAGCACAGATACTTCGATGACATACGGAAAAAATGTCAACGGACGAATCGCCGTATTTGATTGCGGCGTGAAGCTGAATATCGTCAGAAGTCTTGTTAAGCGGGGCTTTGAAGTAACTGTCCTTCCGTACGCAACGGTTTTTGACGAAACCAGCTCAAAATTCAATGGTATCGTGATCAGCAACGGCCCGGGGGATCCAAAGAATTGCTTTCCTGCTATTGAATTTGCTAGAAAGTCGATCGAAATGGGAATCCCCGTTCTTGGTATTTGCCTCGGGACCCAGATTATCGCCCTTTCGCTGGGCGCTGATACCTACAAACTCAAGTACGGG
>DATNHH010000139.1:0-7288 GCA_035605055.1 Nitrososphaerales archaeon | reverse complement strand
AGCAACGCCTGCAGCGGGTTCATCAAGCATCAGCATTTTTGGATCGCCCATGAAGGCAGATGATAATTGCAATAATTTCATCTGACCTCCCGAGATCTCAGAAGACCACTTGTCGTAGAGGTTCTTTATTTCAAGAAACTCTAGGGTCTCAGAAGATCTTTTTGCGAGGTCTAGTTCCTGTTTTTCCCAAGTACTGTGAACCGGCGCGTAGATGGGATTCTCTCCCTTCTGATTCTTCGGCGGAATTAGAGTGTTTTCAAGCACGGTCATCCCGAAAAATAGACGCGGAGTCTGGAAAGTCCTGCCCAGACCCAGTCTGAAGATCTTGTGCGCTGAGAACGAATCGATTCTTTGTCCGTCGAAATTTATAGTTCCGGAATCCTTTGAAATTGTACCTCCAATAAGGTTGAACAAAGTGGATTTGCCACTTCCGTTGGGTCCAATAAGCCCAGTAATAGATCCGCGCTCAACTTCAAGATCTACTCCATCGATTGCTCGCAATCCACCGAAGGATTTTCTCAACTCTCGAATTTGGAGAATGGGATCATTTTGTTTGCTCATTTTTCGAGCCTCCGAAGTCAAATAACGTGTAAGCTTTCGTCTTTATCCGGCCTTCGGGGAGAATCCCCTTTGGTCGGTAAATCAAAAGAATGAGAAGTATGACCGCCTCTATCATGTAGCTCACGTAAATTAGTAAGTTAGAGTCAAATCCCGGGTAGACAGATTGAAGCTGTATCCCCAGAATCTGCGCGCCTCTCTGAAGGGCGGTCAAGAGGGCGACACCAATTAGAACCCCCTTGTTGTTTCCGATACCTCCTAGGACAATCATCACGAAAAGTGCGAAGGTTGTTGCCGAGATAAAATCCGATGCGATTCCAACACCAATGAAGAAGACGTAAAGGGCGCCAGCCAGTCCAGCCATGGCAGACCCAATCACAAGGATCTGTCTTCGGACTTTGTTGATATCTTTCCCTGCAGCTTCCGCCGCAATCCGATCATCGCGGATTGATTTTAGCAACCTGCCAAATGGTGAGTTTGCAATTCTCTGCGCGATCAAGAAACAAGCCACTGCAAGGAGCAAAATCACGATTGTGTAGATTCCGTTTGAAATCACAGGAGAGTGTGTCTTATCTAGGAATGCAAACGGTTCATCAAGCCCCGCGAGTCCGTTGAAACCGCAAAAGTATTGCGGAGTATTGCTCGCGACGATCCGGAACATCTCTCCCGCAACAAGCAACACCATACCAAGATACCATTCTTCCTTTACTCGCAGTGCAGGATAAGCTGCGAGAAATCCGGCAACCGCTCCGACTGCAATTGCGACGAGCAGGGCAATCACCCATGCAGAGATCGTAATGGAACCATTTGTTACATAAACCGAGAGCCTTTGTTCAAAGTAGGCCGTTGAACAAATGTCTCCAGGTGCACTGAGTCCAGAAAAAAACCTAGCGAGATATGCACTAACAATCCCCGCACTGAATGCGCCAACTCCGTAAAACAAAACCTGTCCGAAGTTTGGCTGCCCTCCATATCCGTACTCGAGGTTCAGACTTATCGCGAGTATAGAGAATATGCCGAACACGCTAAAGTAAGCGATTGCGAGGCTGGGTATGTCAATAGCCATTTTGAGTTACCATTTCGTCTCCTGATTGAGTGCGGCCGGTTTCTTGAAAAAATCGATCAGTTTTTGGAAGTTTGGTGTTATTCCTGAGGGTCTGAACATCAAAATGGCAATCATCAAAGCGAATGGAATAATTGGGGTGTACGTCAGAGGAACTCCAAAATAGATGTAGAGCGCCTGCGCGATTGTATTCTCCGCAAAGCCGACCAAATATCCGCCAATCACGGTTCCGGTCATGTTTGTCAGTCCGGCAATAATTACGACCGTAAATATTTCGAGCAAAACGTCGTAACCAAGAACCGGGGTTGCAACTGTGTAAATTCCGAAGATGGCACCACCAATGCCCGCGAGTCCGCCCGAAATTATCCACATAACGACCACAATCGTTGAAATCTTAATTCCTGACACTCTCGCGAGGTCAAAGTTTATCGCGATAGCTTTCATTGAGATTCCGGTTCTCGTGTAAGTGAGAAAAGCTCCCAAAAGACCAGAGAGAATAAGGGCGAGGGGGATTGCGACGAGTTCGATGTTCGTGATGTAAACGTTGTTGAAATGTGCCACTACAGTAATAGGAATTCTCGGTCTTACGTCTAGAAGATTGTTGATCTCTGCCCAGAAGAAAATAGAGTATCTAATGAACAACGCGACGGCGAAGGACGATAGCATGAGAATGTAAATTGAAACTCGTCGGTTGATCAATTGTTTGAATACGACAAAGTGTATCGCCACAGCCAGAAGGGAGCAGATCGCAAACGCAGCAACTATGGATAGGGCAATATTACCAGGGTACGCTCTCGCCACAAGAACTGCTGCATACGCTCCAACTGTCAAAAGCTCGGCGTGGGCAAAATTAGGCAGTTTTAGGACCGAAAGACTAAGCGTCATCCCCAATGAAGCCATGACGTAGATGCTTCCGACAAGAAGCGAGAAGATGATGGATGGAAGCAACCACTCTAACAATAGTGGGATCTGCTTCGCCGACTATTCCCGTTTGATTATTTATGTATTGAAACAGATCTAATCCGGGAGACGGTACTAAACTATATATCGGCTGTGAATCCGCGCGTTCTGTTATGGCATCTTCTTCTATGATGGCAGCGGTATTACTTGTTGTTGGTTTAGTGGTTGGTGCTGGTATCGGGTACGTCGCAGTCGGCGCGTCCTCCAACCATACCACAACTCAAACATCAACGATCACAACTACGGCGTCGGGAGCTGGCGGATCAGTTTCCACTCTAACCACGACTCTAATGCAGACAGTGACGACCTCCGGATCAGGAGGTGGGGCGAAAACTTACACCATAGGTGTAGTTTTTCCATTGACAAGCTCTCTAGCTGCGTTTGGAAAGTCATTCGTTCAAGCAGTCAACCTAACAATAACGGAACTGAATGCGAATCTGTCTTCTTCCGGAAGTCAAACTCGTTTCAAGATGGTCGTGGCTGACGATCAGGGAACTCCGTCGGGAGCTCTCGCGGCTGTGACAAATCTTTACACAACAGACAATGTCCACGTTATCATCGGCCCCTTGACGACGGCGGAAGTTCAAGGTGCTCTGCAATATGCTCAGACAAATCACATCTTGCTCTTGCCACCTGCTTCATCTGGAACTGCCCTGAATATTCCAGTGTTCGGGAATCCAGACAGCTACCTAGTTCGTCCAGGACAGCCAGGAGATCAGTTCGAGAGCAACGCATTAGCACAAACGGTAAATGATTTTCACATAAAAAATGCGATATTCTTGTACTCTTCTGATACGTCAGAAGCTGGCACTTACAACCTAACAAGCTCTCTTCTGCAAGCAGATGGAGTAAAGACAATGGGCGTCGAAGTCCAACCACTCCAATCTGATTATTCTGGCGCGGTATCGACGCTAACCACAGATGCTCAACAGGTCCTTGTTGGTGGCTCAATAAACACCACGGCGATCGTACTTTGTGAACACGGAACTGACGCCCAGAACATTATGACTCATGCGGCAAATGATCCGACTTTGAGTAGTCTACGATGGTTCGGGATCGAAGCTTTGAATGACAATCTTCTACTCAATGACTCGACAGTGGGTCCATTCATGGCCAAAGTCCACCTAACCCTTACAACTCTGTATACGCCGGCAAGCCCTCAGGGATCACAGTTCGCTAGCAACTTCAAATCTGTTTATGGGACAGCACCCGAACCATTCTCCAACTATGCATATGATGTTGCTTGGATCGCCTTGCTCTCTATACTCGATGCAGGAACCGACAACGCAACAGCATTGCTTCCAATAGTTCTAGTCGTCTCGGATCACTTCTTCGGTTCGAGCGGGACTCCATCCTATGTTCTTCCATCTACGGGTTCTCAATCAATTGCATACTTTGCCATCGATACAGAGGTGTTGAACGGAACCTCCTACGTGTTCAACCAGATTGGTTTGTATGACGGAGCTACTAACCAGGTTACCCTGAACAATCCATAATTCAGGAACTTTACGACGTAAGCGGGCTTTTTTCCGCCCGCTCCTTTTTTCTTTTTCTTATTCTATTTCTGAAAGTTCTTTCAGATATGATGTTGTTACAAACTTCAAGATTTTAGTTCAGACTAGATCAGAAAACATCGGAAATGCTGAAACATCTTTTTTGTTTTCCTAATTTCGAAGAATCCATCATCATTCGATTCAATCATAGCAGTTGCCTCTTTAGAACACTGCTGGAAAATTCTCCAGAGAGAAGTCGGCAGTTTGCTCGAGTCCTAACAATGCTAGGAAAACGAGATTGTTTCAACAACTCGGGCTGGTTTTCTCAGAAAGAAGATTTGAAAAGATTAGCCCTGAGAACTCACGTCAGATTATGACTTTCACGACAAAAGTCAGAATATACGCCGGAACTATAGAGTAAATCCATTCGTGGTGCCAGATCACGTCGGTTCTGATCTTCGGCCAGTACTTATCGCCAATGAAATCTATGGCGAGAGTTGCAGCGACCAAGACTCCCGTATAAGCGAACTTGATCCACAAAGAAGACCATATAGGCTGAACGTAACCAAGAAAATACAAGCCCAAGAATAAGCCATAAGCAGCAGGGACGATGAAGTAGATGCAGTTGTGATGTATTCTGTGCCCTTTGATATAGAAAGGCTTTGCAAAGCCTCTCTTGAACATGGCTGTTCCTAGTTTGTCTACAACAAGGGTCGAGAACATAATAAGTGCCAGACCGGCCAGAATGCCGATAGCAAACATCGTAGGATCATGTATCCTAGGAGGAATAGGAGTCCCAAACGTCAGACTCATGGCCGCAATCACTCACTCCATTGCTATTTTTGTTTACTGGTTAGCTATCTCATAAGAATAGATAGAAGCTATTCTCAAGAGGAATATCGAACAGTCCCGCTTTTTATACGCGGCTTTTGGGAAGTTTCGCCAAACATGGCATATTAGCCTTATAGGCGGGGAGTCAGGACTCCGCCTTCGCGTAAACGTTTGTCAAGGATCTGAAGCCCAGCTTCGTATAGAATCTCTTTGCAATCTCGTTCTGACTAGGAAATTCTGCTGTGATTAATTCTGCGCCTTTTTTCTTTAGTCTCTCCGTCATGGAGGACAACAAATCCTTCCCGAGGCTACCCCTCCTGAACTCGGGAAGAATATAAAATTCGACGATTGCTCCCTCTAGACGCGGCTCATAAAAGGTGCGGTCTTTGACATCTGCCTTCACGACCCCAACAAATTTCGTGCCAGAAACGGCAACCAGGACAACAGAATCGGTGTTCGTAACAGCCTTTTCTACGGCCTTTAGGGCATCTTTATCCAAGCTATCAGTAGTCTTGAGAAGCGGATCAAATTCTCCATTAAGTCGTTTCAATCTAGCAATCAGCTGGGCGGCTTTGTCGGTTTCATCTTTCTTTAGTTCCCGTATAGTCAGCCGGGTACCAGAATCACGGTTGCCGATCGAACTATCGCTTCCAGATAACTGAACATTTCTCTTCGCCATTTTCTAAACCTCTTCCTACCTTTTCTTACCAGAATCCTTAGGGACGGGCTTTATCAAATTAGACTTTTGCAGCTGGCCAATCATTTTCTTACTATCCTCTATTATTTCCTGCGCTCGGTTGAAAATCTGTCTTTTAGAAAGTTTGATTCTAGAGATTCCGAGCTTAACACATGATTCACCCACGGCTGAAGCGACCAGAGGATATATCTCCCGGTCCATCATCGTAGGCAGAATATGCTCATTGGAAAGCGATCCCTGATTTTTCGCGTAATCGGCCAGTTCCTTCGCAGCAGCGATTATGACCTCATCTGGGACTGACTTAGACCTCACATCCAAGACCCCTCTAATCACTGAAGGGAAGATCAAGCTATTATTTACCTGATTTGGAAAATCAGACCTTCCTGTCGCAACGATTCTAATCCCTGCCTCCTTTGCTTCCTTGGGCCAAATCTCGGGTATTGGATTTGACAAAGCAAAAAGGATCGCATCTTTGTTCATTTTCTTCAAGGTACTCTTGGTGAGAATGTGAGGTCCTGGCTTAGAAGCGGCGACTAACGCGTCCGCGCCGCGAACAGCTTCGTCAATGTCTCCCTCCCTTCTTTCGGAATTTGTCTTTAGAGCAAGTTCATACTTCCACTTGTTTTGGAGCATCATATGGTCCATGTCCTCACGTTCGGAGTGCAATATTCCCTTGGAATCGACTAAAACAAGATTACCCGGAGTAGCACCTGCCGAAATCATCAATCTGGCAGCAGCGATATTTGCTGCTCCCGCTCCCATCAAAACAATCTTAGAGTCCCTCAAATTCCTGTTTGTTAGATCAAAGGAATTGTAAAGACCTGCTAGTATTACCCCGGCTGTTCCCTGCTGGTCATCGTGCCATACAGGAATCTTAAGCTTAGTTTTCAGTTCGTCCAGGATCTGGAAACACTTTGGGGAAGCGATATCTTCCATGTGAATGGCCCCAAATGCTGGCTCAATCTGTAGGGCGAAGTTGATAATTTTCTCCGGTTCATGCGCGTTTATCGGGATAGGGACTGCGTCTACTCCGCCAAGATATTTGTAAATTAGAGCCTTACCTTCCATGACCGGCAGGCTACCCTCAGGACCGATATCCCCCAAACCCAAGACCCGAGATCCGTCGGTCAAAATACAGAGCATATTCCATCTATTCGTGTATTCGAAAGACAGATCGGGATCTTTTGCTACCGCAAGACTGACCGCGGCAACTCCTGGAGTGTACCAGATCGAAAAGTCGTCCAAACTCGTAACAGGTACTTTGGGAATTACTTGCATTTTTCCATGATAATAACGGGAATATTCCAGAGCAAGCTTTGAGGTATCGATCGGTTTTTTTGAATTGTTCTTAGGATTTGGCATTGTTATGACTGACTCTGGATGAAAGAAACTGAATCTCCTTTTCAGGCTAGCATTCCTAGATTTGCCATAGCCCAAATATTTTGCTATTTAACAGATATTATTATTCAGTCAATCGTCGAATATCAAGATGTGGTCGTAGCCGTTTTTCTGTGCAATCCCAAAAGCCGGCCCAAATTCAATGATGGTCAGTAAGATACTCCAAATGTTCATCATGATTTTGATGAAAATTATTTTCTGCAATGAGACTGGAGAACGAGTCCAACCTAATTGTGGTTTCCACGTTTCTTGAAATTTCCTGAATATCATTATAAGCACGGACAACTA